>NZ_JBMDIS010000004.1:0-223140 GCF_057808775.1 Pseudomonas sp. FG86
TTTTTCATGACACCCCCCAATGTTGATGTCCAACATTTCGGGGTCAGATCATTTTAAGCGGACGCGATCACCCTTATCGCCAGGATTTCCATGCGCCAACGAAGCTCTTATCCCAAACCATTCAAAGCCCAGGTCGTTCAGGAATGCCTGCAACCTGGCGCAACCGTGTCCAGTGTCGCCATCAGCCACGGCATCAATGCCAACGTCATCCGCAAATGGCTGCCGCTCTATCGAGATCAGCCCGCAGCGGCTTCACTACCGGCTTTCGTCCCGCTAAAAGCCCCACCTAAACGGTCAGTCGAAACGTCAGTGATCATCGAGTTGCCCGTGGCCGGGCAAGTGATTACGGTGAAATGGCCAGCCTCGGATCCCGAGGGTTGTGCGCAATTTATTCGGGCTGTCGCTCAATGATCCGCATCGATGCCATCTGGCTGGCCACCGAGCCGATGGACATGCGCGCTGGCACCGAGACGGCATTAGCCCGGGTGATTGCGGTGTTCGGTGCGGCGAAGCCGCACTGCGCTTATCTGTTCGCCAATCGCCGGGCTAATCGAATGAAAGTGCTGGTGCACGATGGCGTCGGCGTCTGGCTCGCAGCGAGACGACTGAACCAAGGCAAGTTCCATTGGCCCGGCATTCGCCACGGCGGCGAGGTCGAACTCGACAGCGAACAACTCCAGGCATTGGTGCTGGGCCTGCCGTGGCAGCGCGTCGGTGCAGGCGGTGTGATTAGCGTGCTGTAAACGCCGGCCATTTGGCCGGTCTGCTTGTCGTCGCCCCGTGCCTGCTCTGGCACAATTGGCGGCATGACTTTCTCGCCCAGCCTCGACCAGATGACCCCGGAACAGCTTCGTGCCTTGGCGGCACAGGCGTTGCAGTTGCAGTCCCAGGTCGAGGCGATGAGCAGGAAGATTCAGAACGATGAAATCCTCATCGAACAGTTCATGTTCGAAATCGCCCTGCTCAAACGGCACAAGTTCGCCAAGCGCAGCGAACAAATCAGCCCGGCGCAAAGCAGCTTGCTGGATGACCTGCTCGACACCGACCTTGAGGCTATCGAGGCCGAGCTGAAACAGCTTCTTCCCGCTGCGCCACAGGTCGAACCACGGCAATCGCCGAAACGTGCGCCATTGCCGCCACAGTTTCCACGCACGGTGATTCGTCACGAACCCGAAAACACCCAGTGCGCCTGTGGCTGTCAACTTCAACGCATCGGCGAAGACGTCAGCGAGAAGCTGGATTACACGCCGGGCGTGTTTACCGTCGAGCAACATGTGCGGGGCAAATGGGCCTGTCGCCAGTGCGAAACCCTGATCCAGGCGCCGGTGCCGGCGCAGGTTATCGACAAAGGTATACCGACCGCAGGCCTACTGGCCCACGTGATGGTGGCCAAGTTTGCCGATCACTTGCCGCTGTACCGGCAGGAGAAAATCTTTGGTCGCGCCGGACTGGCAATTGCGCGCTCGACCTTGGCGCAATGGGTCGGAGAAACTGGCGTGAGACTTCAACCGCTAGTTGATGCTCTGCGTGAGGCGGTGTTGAACCAGCGTGTGATTCACGCCGATGAAACACCGGTGCAAATGCTTGCGCCAGGCGAGAAGAAAACCCACCGGGCCTACGTCTGGGCCTACAGCACGACGCCGTTTTCGGCGCTCAACGCGGTGGTTTACGACTTCAGCCCAAGCCGTGCCGGACAACATGCACGCAACTTCCTGGGCGACTGGAACGGTAAGCTGGTTTGCGATGACTTCGCTGGCTACAAGGCCGGATTTGAGCAAGGCATCACTGAAATCGGCTGCATGGCTCACGCCCGTCGCAAGTTTTTCGATCTGCACGTGGCGAACAAAAGTCAGCTGGCCGAACAAGCGCTGCACTCGATCAGCGGCTTGTACGAAGTCGAACGCCAAGCGCGGGAAATGAGTGATGAAGATCGGTGGCGAATACGTCAGGAACTGGCGGTACCGATCCTCAAAAAACTGCATGACTGGATGTTGGCCCAGCGCGACCTGGTGCCCAACGGATCAGCCACGGCCAAAGCCCTCGACTACAGCCTGAAACGCTGGGTAGCGCTGACGCGCTACCTGGACGATGGAGCTGTGCCGATCGACAACAATCAAGTCGAGAACCAGATACGGCCCTGGGCACTCGGGCGCTCGAACTGGCTGTTTGCCGGGTCGCTACGCAGTGGTAAACGGGCTGCGGCAATCATGAGCCTGATCCAGTCGGCGCGTATGAATGGGCATGATCCGTATGCCTATCTCAAAGATGTGCTGACTCGGTTGCCAACACAGAGGGCCAGTGAGATCGGGCAGCTGCTGCCACATCAGTGGGTGCCTGCCTAACTTACGCAAGGTGAGTTGGGCGGACGCTTACGGTTGAGGTCGCGGACCGGACTCGCATCGGTGGGGTGGCCTATGAGTAATGCAGGTCTGTGGTTGCTGGGTGCCGCCGCCAGCATGGGCTTGGCGACCAGTTGGTTGGCGTTGTCCCTGCCGGCGCACTGGCGCCAGGTGTTCAGCGCCGACGAGGTTGCGCCGGACTATCTACGCAGCCTGGGCTGGCTGGCGCTGATGGTATCGGCTGTGTGCTGCTTCAAGGCTGACCATCCGTCGATGGCGGTGCTGGTCTGGCTCACCCTGTTGCCGGTCGCCGCCGTAGCAACGGCCATAACGCTGAGCTACCGGCTGGGGCTGCTGCGCCTGTTTTGCCCGTTATTTCTGCGCACTCGATAAGAGTGCGCGGCTTCTGTATCTGCAACATTGTGGTTGATCCGATCGTACTGCTCACCTCAAACCGGGCGAGCTTGTTCACACTGGATACGCCGACCATCCCATGTCACCTCGTTGTGGGATGCTTGCAGGATCGAGCGACGCGAACTCTTACCAACGTATTTGCGCTCTAGCGTCGGCAACAGTTGGCTGACCTCGGTTCGTTTCCGGCTAACACCCGCCCCCAACGTTTAAAGGCGCTAGACGCGATGCAGGTCGAGCCGAACGACATTCTGGCAGGAACTGTGTTGAAGTCGCAATCCGGGTTGTACCGTCCGCTTCTGGCCGTTTGCGGAAGCTAGAGGTATTTAGCCCGACAGTAGGATCACTGTTACGGTGAAAAGTGTTCGTAGGCGTCAGAGCGTCCCTTGGGCAGATCTGCCTGCTGGAGCACCCGCCGCAATCGGGAAAGAATGTTCCGTTCAATACCCTGTTCCCTGCGGCAAAATGGCCGACATCACACCTTACCATTCAGAACGGCGGTACCGAACACTTCCCATATCAAGAGCAGATGGTCGGCGTGTCGCTATCTCAGGCGCCCTCGAAGGGTTAGACATCGCATGTGCACAGGCCCTCCGGAACAGCATGGAACGCCTGCCGAAGGTCCCTTGGGGAGTAGCCTTGCCGGATCAGTGGAGGCGTGACTCTTCAAGGCTTGCGTCACGCTAAGCACGTGTCATCGATGTTTGTTGCGATGGGCGAGGTCTATCACTCGAATTCATGCAGTGGCTATTCGCGACTGAATTCATGCTCGCTGTTGATTGCGAGCAAGAAAGCCCGCGCGCCGGGCAGCAGAGCAACTGGCGACGTTGCGATCAAATGCTTTTTGGGATCGGTTGCCGATTCGATTCCATGTCGAACCTACTCAAGTCTCAGGCAACCCTTCAAGCTCGTGATTTCTCGATGGATTTTTTTCAGTAAGTCTTCGGGTTTTAGTTCGGGTGTTTGCCTTTGATAAGCCAGGAACAGAAGCGTTAGGGGATGAATGCCAATGATCTCAGCAATCTGCTCAACCTTTTCAATCGATGGTTTCCATTTGCCGCGCTCGATCGCACTGATATAGCTCTGACTAGGCCCAAGCCCTTCCTGAGGCATATCCTTCGAAATACGTAGATTCCTGATCACCAAACCAAGCGCTTCATTCAGTTCCATTTGCTGTCTCGCAAAAGGAACGATGAAGCCTTTTTAGTGCTTCTGGAGCTATGCTATATACAGCTTAAAAGAGGGTGTGCTGATGTTTATTACGTACAAGCGCGCTGAAATCATGTATCCAGCGCTGTTTGGAGACGACTCCCAGATGTGGCGATTCGTCGAGCTCGATGATCATCGCCCTTGGTTTTACGTGATGATTAACCGCCGCCAGAAGGCAGCCGCATGGAGGACGATGCTCTTGATTCCAACGGAGGATGAGTTCGAGCAGATGCTAGTGAAACGCGCTGAAGGAACACTGATTGAGGCAGTTCAGGTGGTGTTGCCATCGCGGCTGAATGGATCCGGTAATTGGACGATGGAGATGCTCATAGAGCTCGTTAGGGTCTATGATCAGGACGAGCGAGTCATGGGTTACGACTTTAAGACGGCCTCGGGCCATACCTACTCTCAAAGAGACTGCCGCCACACCTTGGCTGCAGCAAAGCAACAAATTTACTGCTCTTCGATGCGTCTTGTTTGAAGGAGGGGTCGCTGACTGGAGCAAGCCTTGAAGGAGTGCTAAAGACGCCCACGTCAGCGCCATGGCATCAGTGGCGCGCATCGCGCACATGCAATTTGCTAGTTCGTCCAGAACGGATAGCTTGGATCGTCTGTCGCCGATCAGCACTGCCCCAAGTGCGGTCTTATCTGCGCCGCAAATGCTGCACAAAATGGCGTCCGCCATTAACTCGATCTGCCGACCGTACAACAGGCCATGCCGAAAGGTACGCATGGCGAGATAGGGCGGGATCCGGGCTCATTGTGGTCCGCCTGTGCCAGGCGTTGGCGACGCCTGACCGTACAGGCGGTTACCGGAGTGATGCTGGCGGGTCGCAGGCTCGCTGCAGCAAGCTGATTCACTGGACCCAAAGGAGCCTCTCAATGAAAATCACAGCGGCGGAACAGTTCGAATGCGTCAGTGACGTCCTTTGTGATGTTTGCGGCGATAGTACGCGTGTTGAAGGATATGGGTTGCAATTTGGGACCCTTCAGGGCAGTTGGGGATTCGGCTCGGTTCATGATGGTGAGCGTTATGAGGTCCATCTCTGCGAACCCTTTTTTTCAGAACAATGGCCGACCTGAAGAGCGCGCGGATGGTGAATACCATGTTCATCGACGTCGACGAAGACTTAGGCAATTTCGGACGGGTCGCTCGCGATGATTTTTTTCAATGACGGAGGCAGCTTGGCTTGATAGGTAACTCCAGCTGGACCAACATTTGCCGAGTCTCGGGTATGCAGGTGATGGCGGGGTGAAAAGCTTGGATTTAGCTGTTTATCGGCCCATTCCCGCTGTTCGCTATTCCTATTAACGCGGGTGCATATGGACCCCGTCTGCAATCCGTACTCCCCTGGCGCTGGTACGCCTCCACCTGAGCTGGCAGGTCGCGATCAACTGCGCGAGCGGGTCCGTCAGTCGATCGGGGGAATTCGCGTGGGCCGACCTGCCAAAAGCGTAATCCTGGTTGGGGTGCGGGGTGTCGGCAAAACAGTACTGTTGAACCAGATGCTGCGAGATGCCGAAGCCTCGGGCAATCTCGCCGTCTACGTTGAGTCATCCGAGTATCGCTCTCTGCCAGCGATACTCGCGCCACAGCTCCGTCTCGCCTTGCTGCGGCTGAGCTGTATCGTACCTGCCAAGAACGCAGCGATAACTGGACTGCGAGCCTTAGCCGGTTTTGCCAAGGCTTTGGAGCCGAAGTTCAGCGATCTCAAGGTCGGTATTGACTACGAAGCCGAGGCAGCTCTGGCGGGCAAAGGTGATCTCGAGGAGGAATTTACAACCCTGCTGACTAAACTCGGTGAAGCCGCCAAAGCAGCTCACACCGTCCTTGTTATTTTCGTGGATGAGCTGCAAAACGTAGCAGAAGAACAGCTCGCCGCGCTTATCGCAGCGCTGCATCGCGTCTCGCGATTGATCTTGCCGGTTGCCCTCGTCGGTGCAGGCCTCCCACAACTCCGACACCCTGCTGGACATGTGAAAAACCACGCGAAGCGCCTCTTCGACTACCTAGAGGTCGGTTCGCTGGAGCCACACCAGACGCGTCTGGCCTTTGTAAAACCAGCGGAGGCCGAGGGCGTGACTGTAGACTCAGAAGCGGCCGACATGGTTGCTCACCTCACACGCGGCTACCCTTATTTCATTCAAGAGTGGGGCAGTCATGTCTGGGACGCAGGGCAGAATAACCACATCACGCTTGCAGACGTCCAGAAGGCGTCCGGGCACGTTATTGCTGCTCTGGACGAAGGTTTTTTTAGGGTAAGACTCGACCGAATGACCGTGGCAGAACACATTTATTTGCGCGCCATGGCTTCGCTTGGGGAGGGGCCTCATCGTTCGGGCGACATTGCGGCATCCCTGGGCCGTACAAGCCGATCTCTCACCTCAATTCGCAACTCCCTGATTAGCAAAGGGATGATCTGGTCGCCGCCCCACAACGGCGCCGCTTTTACCGCGCCGCTGTTCGATCTGTACATGTGCCGGATCATGCCCGGTGACAGCTGGCGGTCTAGCCTTCCAAGGGCTGACGGCATTTTTTGTCCACCTGAAGAGGGCTCAGATGCTTAGAAGCGAATGCACTCATCTTGCTACGGCTACGATGGTTTGTTCACATCAAGGCTGCTGTCACATCGACTCGAATTTGCACGTACGCTGTGGAGTGCTGAGCGGCTAAGTCGAGGCTTCACTGTGTGCGTCAAAAATGGGATCGACTTACCTGTGATCGGGGCGTAGGGTCGCTCATGGATATCTTTTCTACGGGCAGCATCGACATCAGGCTGGCAGGAGCAGAGAACAGAGCATGAGCGAACTCAGTGATGATGAAATAGACCGACTAGAGGCAATGATTCCTAAGCTGGCCGCCGTCGCCACTAATGCTGCGTATCTGCGTGCGGTTGCCGCAGGGCATTCACTGATAATGGCGAAGGATGGCGTGCTCGTACAAATTCATCCTGACGGTTCGGAAAAAAAGCTTCGCGACTTGTGCAGCAAGCACAGGGTCGAGTCTGGTAAGACTTTCAGTGTGGGTATTTGAAGCGCACCTGCCGACCAGGCGTATTCATAAGGCGAGCGCAGGCCACAGCGACTGGTAAGCACTTGACTATCTTGCCCCTGCGACGGAGCCTTCGCTGTCTAGCGCAGGGCCGCCAGCTGTTTGCTTAACTACCCGAGTAGACGAAGCATGCTGAGATGCTGGCTGCTTGGGCGTCGCCATGCGGTCATGTATTGGTTACACCCGGAGTTGCGAGTGCCCAGCTGGGGTTGCGCATCAATTCCGCTACCGTGCAATGGACTCATAACCAGGAGCTCCACCTCTCAATAGGACACGCGTGCGCGGCATTTTCCGACGCGGTGCGTCGACCGCTAGTCAGGCTGGTTGGTTGGGCCTGATGGGGCGGGCAGGGGTTGAAGCAACATCGAGGCGCGGCTGCTCAGCAGCACTCCGGCTTGGAAGTAGCCCATAACGGTTTCGACACTGCGATGTTCAGTCATGGCCATCACTTCACCCAATGGGGCCCCCTGGCGACCCGCTTCCGTTACAAAGCCCGAGCGTAAGCTGTGCGCGGCCCAGTCGCCGTCGAGGCCAGCCAATTTGGCGCGGCGCTGAACGATCCGTGCTACCTGATCAGACGATAGTCCGAACGGGCTGACTTTGCCGCCCTTGTAGAGGCGCCGAAAAAGCGGACCGGTATCGGCGGGCGCGGCGATGAGCCAAGCCGTCAACGCGTGTGCAGCGCGACCCAGCAGAGGTTTTTCGCGACGGGATCCCGTGGTGTCTGTTTTGGTGACGCCCAGCGTATAGAGCCAAGTGTCTTCATCCAGTTTGCGCACATCGTCGACCTGCAGGCCGGTCACCTCGGATCGACGACGCCCGCCGCCACTCCACGCCATCAGGAGGAGGGCGCTATCACGAGTACCGCGAATGCCATCCGTACAGGTCGCCAACATGGCCTCCAGAGCCTCCACCACAGCTGCCGTCTTTTTGCGGACAACTACCCCCTGGCGCGCCTGGGCTTTTCGCGCATCTCGCAGCAGCGTTTTCACTGCCAGTGCTTCAGTTGGGCTTTCCCAGTTGTTGAAGCGATGCCACCTGCCCAGTGCCGAAAGCCGATGACATACCGTGTTGTAGCTCAGAGGTCCCGGCTTTGCCTTCACACGTGCCGCGACTAACGCGGCATCGATGGTCGGCGGTAGCAGATAGGTCCATGCACCATTTGCCAGTGGGCGCGCCAGGTGATCCACCACGAACTGAATGACTACAGTCGACTGTACAGGCGCATCGCCCATCGCAACGCCGTAGCGCAGGTGCAGCCAAGCCGACCAGTAGGCGAGGGCGCTGCGATAGCTCCGTACCGTGTTTTCGGCGGTGCCGCTGGCAACAAAGCCTGCGGCCGCCTCCTGAGCCTTCAACGCCAATCTACTGGGGTCTAGGGTGGGCTCGTCGATCAACGGCATCTGATCAGTAATATATGATACGTCCAACGTATTATATTTCCACTATCCAATAAATAAGGTCGGATAATCTTTAATTATCCAAGGTGAGGCGATTTTTTCGTCGTTTGGCAGTCGCTCACCAGTACATCAAGGGGATGTGCGTCGATGAGCCACGAGATCGAGCGGTACCTGCAGGCCGGTACCCGCCCCAACACCCGGCGCAGCTACCGGCAAGCGCTCGAGCACTTCGAGGTCGCCTGGGGCGGCTTTCTGCCGGCGACCAGCGATGCCATCGTGCGTTACTTGGTCGATCACGCCGCCACGTTGTCCAGCAACACCCTCAAGCTGCGCCTGGCGGCCTTGGCGCAGTGGCATGTCAGCCAGGGCTTCCCGGATCCGACCAAGACCCCGCTGGTTCGTCAGATCCTCAAGGGCATTCGTACCTTGCACCCGAAGCCGGAGAAGCAGGCCGAACCGCTGCAGCTGCGCGAACTGGAGCAGTGCGTGGCGTGGCTGGAGCGGGCGGGCGAGAAAGCACTGGACGAGGGCGACCTGCCGCAGCTGTTGCGCTGCTGGCGTAATCGCGCATTGCTGCTGATCGGCTTCTGGCGCGCCTTTCGCAGCGACGAACTGTGCCGCCTGCAGGTCGAGCACATCCAGGTACGGCCGGGGGAGGGCATGCAGCTGTTCCTGCCGTGGAGCAAGGGCGACCGTGACAACCAGGGACAGACCTACAGTGCGCCGGCGCTGGCCCGCCTCTGCCCGGTGCAGGCCTACAACGACTGGATCTGTGTCGCCGGCATCGCCCGCGGTCCGGTGTTCCGCGGCATTGACCGCTGGGGTCACCTGCGCGAGCAGGGCCTGCACCCGCACAGCGTCATCCCGCTGCTGCGGGCGGTACTGAAAGCGGCCGGATTGCCCGCCGAGTTGTATAGCAGCCACTCCCTACGCCGTGGCTTTGCCACCTGGGCCACGCGCAGTGGCTGGGACCAGAAGGCGTTGATGGGCTATGTCGGTTGGCGCGATGCCAAGTCGGTACTGCTCTATGTGGACAGCACCGGCTTTTTCCCCGGGCAACTGCGGCCGATGGTGCCAGGCCTGGAGGCGGAGGCTTTGTCGAGTTTGCCTCGTCCAATTGCACTGCCGGGCAGTTGACCGCCTCAAGCCATTCAGCACTTCCGGTGATGGCTGCTTTGTTTCCGCGGAGCAATTACACCCAATGCTGGGCTTTGGCCTTGATGTGGCTGGTGTTATTGATACGTATCGAAAGGGCGACGGTAAACCATGAGAGTTCGCCATCAGATGATTGCTCAATTACAGACAGGAATGTTCAGCTTGCGTCGGCATAACATGATGCCACCAGCGACATAGACTCCAGTCATCTGTCAGTCCACCTGACACCGCCAGTCATGAGAGGTTAGAGCAGGCCAATAGTGCTCTGCTGCAAAGAGGATTATCTAAAGTTCGATGCTAGTGTGGCTGTAATCAGTCTCATCGCTGGACATAATTCAGAAGCAATTTTTTTCGCTTTCGGTGTTGCCACAATACCCCTGCCCGAACGAGTAAAGAGCGGATCATTAAATTTGTCACGTAGCTTGACCAGCGAATTGCTTACGGCTGGCTGTGTTACGCCAAGACTCTTGGCTGCTAACGTTATACTTTGTTCCTTGTAAATACACATAAAAACCACCAATAAATTGAGATCGATGGATGCAAATGTGTCCTCGCGAATAGTCATGGCAGAGCTCTCAAATCCCCTTTACAGCATCGCTTTCAATGTTTTCACCAGCATTTCGATGGTGTATTCGCAGCGTTTGAAAAAAATGGATCGGGCCGAGCTTTTGGCAAGTAATCAATCCTGTGCGATGCAGCGTGCGCAAGTGATCGGACACGGTCGATTGGGCCAACTTGCACTTGCGCTCAATCTGGCCGGCACACACACCGAGCAGGAATGCATGTTCCTGCTGCGGAAAGTGTTTCTCTGGGTCACGGAGCCACTCAAGGATCAACCGGCGCTGGGGGCTGGCTAACGCTTTAAGAAGTAGATCCACTTCCGTAAGTTTACTGCGGGAGTTCACCATCAAGGTCGCTCAGGCGATGTTCAATACAGGCTTCAGCCACTGAATGAAATCTTCCACTTCTTCATTGGTGATTTCGTGGCCCATGTCGTACAGGTATGTTTCATGATGCACGTTCAGTTGGTGCAACCAGGCATCCGCTTTTTGTGCCCAAGACACGGGGAGCTTGTTATCACCATAGCCATGAGCAATAAACGCCGATAGCGAACTCAATGCTTGAGCGCTGGCAATGTGTGGTGCCAGCTCAGGGAGAATTCTGCCGCTGAACAAGCCAAAGCCTAGCACGCAATGAGGGGCGCTAAGCCCGACGCTTGCACTGAGAATACCGCCCTGGCTAAAGCCAGCTATCACTGTAGGCATTTGTGGTAAGGCAGTTACAAGCTCCACTAGTTTCTGGCGGCTGGTTTCCGCTTGCTCTTCAACGATCACCGGGCCTTCGTTGGTGAAATTTACCTGAAACCAGGCAAAGCCCTCAGCTGCGATTTGCAGGCGGCTGCGTACCAGCAATATTTCAATTCCTTCTGGGATAAAGCCGGAAAGGCCTGCCAGATTGGTTTCATTACCGCCTACACCATGCAATAGCAGGAGACGTGCACGAGGGGCAGCAGCACGGATTACCCGACGATAGACAAGGCCGGATTGCGGTTCTTGCTGCAGTTCTGAAATGGCTAGTGGCAGGTTCATGCTTGAGTAATCTCCTGAGTGGCGGTTGGGCTTTTGAACAGGTAGCTGTCCATAGCCAGTACGCCGTCGGCGACACCGCCCTCTAGCACATCCACGGCGTAGTGCTCGCCTGCGGCACCGAGCGCCAGAAATAGCGGCAACAAATGTTCTTCACTGGGGTGCGCACGCTCGGCCTCCGGGGCATTGCGGCGGTAGGCGAGCAGCGCTGGCAGGTCACCGGCTTGCAGGGCGTCACGGATCCAGTCGGAAAAACGCGCTACGTACTCAGCCGGGTCGCCGTAGTTGCTACGGAACTCATAAAGGTTATGGGTCAGACTGCCGGAGCCAATGATCAGCACGCCCTGATCGCGCAGCGGCTTGAGTGCCTGGCCAAGCTGCCAGGCACCCAATGGATTGAGCGGGTGGGGCATGGACACTTGGACCACCGGGATATCCGCAGTGGGCAATAGGTGCAGCAACGGCACCCAGGCGCCGTGGTCCAGGCCTCGATTCGATTCGGTAGTTGCGGCAATCCCATTGCGGGAAAGCAGGTTGCAGATTTGCTCGGCCAATGCAGGATTGCCGGTTGCAGGGTATTGCAGGCGATACAGTGCTTGCGGAAAGCCTCCGAAGTCGTGAATGGTTTCCGGCGCCTTGCTGCTGCCTACACGCACGCTCCCACGGGTCATCCAGTGAGGAGAGACGATTACGATGGCGCTAGGCCGTGGCAGCGCTCGGCCTAGCTCAGCCAGGCGTGCCCCGGCCTGGCCGGGTTCGATGGCAAAGGTTGGTGCTCCGTGGGACACGAACAACACTGGATAGGCCAGACTCATGGTTGAAATCCTGCTTAGATATTGGGGCCGCAGCAGCAAGAGGTGGACTGATCGGCGTTGCAAAGCGTGTGCGCCGCTCACTGACCTGCCTACCCACAGCGCACTGATTGGCTGGGGATGGCTCAAAGTTTATAGATTCGATTTTGGAGATAAACTCAGATATTGGTGAATAACTATCTCGAAAACCGGGATAATTGGCGGTCACTTGTCGACTCTTCAGGCCGCTGCCAGCCGGAGCGCTGAGCTACACATCAAGGTGCCAATATTGCCCCCTGCGCCTGGCCAGAACGCAGGTTGGTGAGTAGATCCCTGGTCGGCGGGCTCTAGTATTTGGGGGCTCCCTGGCTTTGTTACAGATCAGTCCGCGCTCATCGCTATGGCTGCTGAGTGGCACCCTGAGTTAATGGGGCTGGCGTTGATCAACCCCGCGCCAAGGTCGCGCAGTAGCTGTCCGTTCTGCCGTTAGCTGTGGCCATACAGCTTCAATAACTCGTCGACCAGGTAACGAATTTTGGGCCGCAGATGATTGCTCTTCGACCATAGTGCGTGGACCTCGACAGGCGCCGGTTCAAAGGGCTCGAGTACCGTAACAACAACCTGCTGGGCGATGTCCTTTTCAAATAGACAGAGCGGCATCTGGCAAATACCGAGGCCGGCTCGCGTGGCTTCAATCATCGCTTCGGCATCGTCAAACTGATAGGTCGGTGGTGGCGAGAACTTCAAGGATTGCCCGGCCTGGGCCATTTTCCAGGGCATTAGGCTGCCGCGGCGATAGCCGACGATGCTGCGGTGCTGGCCCATGTCCTCGAGCGTCAACGGCGTACCATATTCTTCCAGATAACCCGGCGCTGCACAGGTTACCCAGCGGTGTGACGTCAGGCGTCTGGCCACCAGGCCGGGGACGTTGTCGACGCTGCCAAAACGAATGGCCAGGTCGATACCTTCTTCCGTCAGGTCCACCAGTTGGTCGCTAAAGGTCAAGGTCAGTTGCAACTGCGGGAAGCGTTTGCTCATCTCCAGTAGCACCGGCAGTACCACCTGTTTACCGAACGCGACCGGCATGTCCACCCGCAAGCGCCCTGTGGGCACGCCTAACTTGTTGCCGAGGTTGCTCTCGGTGGCCTTGATCTCCTCCAGCGCATTGGACCACACGGTGAAGTAGGCCTCGCCATCCGGAGACAGGGACAAGCGGCGGGTCGAGCGATAAAACAGGCTGGTACCCACCCGTGCCTCCAGCCGTGCAATCGCCTTACCTACGGCCGACTTGGACAGCCCCAGGCGCTCGGCTGCCTCTGTGAAGGTCGCAGAGCGGGCGGTGGCGAGAAAAATATGGATGCCGCTGAAGGAATCTTCGGAGGTCATTGCCGTTTTCCTAGGCGCAAGAGTTGGTAGCAAATTACGCTACCTATCTGTGATTTCAAGGTTGTTTATCAGCTTGCTGCTCTACCTTAGCATGGCTGCTGACTCAGCAACCCTCTGCATCTATCGCATGGGGTTGGTCATTTACTTCTGTGAGGACGCCCCATGAAAGACGAAGTCATCAGCATTTTTACCCTAAGCCTGGCTCCGGAAGACTTCCCTGAATTTAAAACGCTGGTTGCCAAGATTGTCGCCGCTACGAGCGAAGAGCCTGGCACCTTGATGTACGAATACAGCGTCAACGAGGCTCGCACTGAGGTGCACATTATCGAGCGTTACCGTGCCGATGCTGTCGTTAACCATATTGAAGAAACCTTCGCGCCGTTCGGCGAAAAGTTTCTCGAGCTGGTGAAAATCACCAGCCTGCTAGTTTATGGCAACCCAGACGCGCCGACGCGCAAGCACCTGGATGCCTTTGGCGCGGTGTACATGAATCCGTTTGATGGGTTTACCCGGACCTGACACCGCCAGTCAGTAGCCGGCGGACAAGACCGCTGACTATTCAGCAACCGATCTAACCTGCCGGGTACTACCTGGCGCTAGAGGGTCAATACGCATGCACATCAATCTTGCCGGCAAGACCGCTTTGGTTACTGCCTCCACAGGCGGCATCGGCTTCGCCATTGCCCATGGCCTGGCGCTCACCGGCGCTATCGTGATCATCAACGGGCGGAGTGACAGCTCGGTCGAAAAAGCCCTGGCACGTTTGAGCGAAGCGGTACCGCAGGCCACCTTCAGCGGAGTCGCGGCTGATCTGGGCAATGCCGACGGCGTTGGCGTTCTTACAGCTGCGCTTCCCACCATCGACATTCTGGTCAACAACGCCGGCATCTATGGTTTGGCCGATTTCTTCGAGGCCGATGACGACTGCTGGGAAGACTATTGGCAAACTAACGTAATGTCCGGTGTTCGCCTGAGCCGCGCGTTGGTTCCAGCCATGGTCCAACGAGGTTGGGGTAGGGTGGTGTTTATCTCCTCGGAGTCAGCCCGAAATATCCCGGCCGATATGGTTCATTACGGCGTAACCAAGACGGCGCAACTGGCGTTGTCGCGTGGCTTGGCCAAACGTGTGGCCGGCAGCGGCGTAACCGTTAACAGCGTGCTGCCAGGCCCGACACTGTCTGATGGCTTGGCTGAGCTGCTCAAAGGAGAGTCTGCCCGCTCCGGCAAATCCTTGGAGGCCGTCGCTGCCGAATTCGTCATGACCCACCGTCCCACCTCGTTGATTCAACGTGCGGCCACGGTCGATGAGGTCGCCAATATGGTCGTCTATATCTGCTCCACCCAGGCGTCAGCCACCAGCGGCGCTGCGCTGCGGGTCGATGGCGGCGTGGTGGACGATATCCTCTGAACCCTTGACTACCTGGCACGTGTGTTCCGCACGGGTGACCTGAAGGTCACCGGCGCGCACGCTGTCAGTGAGTGAGCAGATCTCCAATCGATTCCGCTGCCAGTTGATACGAACGGCAACGCGCCGTCGGGTCGTAGATGCGCGCATCAATCATCAGTTCGTCTACGCCGGTGGTAGCACTAAACAACCACCGACTGAAGTCGGTGGGTTAGTGAATTACGGATTGAAAGTCCGGATACGCGTCGGCTGAACGACGCGTCGCATTAGTCCGGCTCCATCTTGAAATTATCGTTCGGGCTCGGCTCTGGCATCAAGTGACCCTCCACGATCCGGCACTCACGCTGCCTCGCCAACTCATGTAGCACCTCCCCCCAGGTGCTTGCGGATCGCTCCGAAGATCGCCTTCTTACGCCTCTTCGGGATGAATACAACGTGGTACTTACAGTCCCACTTCGTGTGAGCAAGGCTTTGGTAATCTCTCATTGGGTACCCCTATCTCTTGGTCGAGATAGAAGGTTCCTGATGACCGCATCACACGGTCAACCTCAAGGAGTCCCTCGGCTAAGCCGGGGGATTACCTTGTTTATTTAAGACTTGAAAGCCAAGCGGATAGATCGTCCAACTGCCTCGATATCCCATGCCCACTCGACCCTTTCATGTGCTGCGTACGCCGGACCGGGGCATGACACCAAGGCTGAAAAGCTTTCTGGATTTTACCCTTGCCAAGTTTGGCGAGAACCCGGCAAAGGCAACCTGGCCGAAAGCAGCGAGCGGTTAGTTACGTGCTGAACGTTTCAAGGCGAAGGCTCCGTCATCCAGCAGCGCCAAGGCCAGTGCAGTGAATGCCAGAAAGACCGGGTATTCCCAGCCACCATTGGCGTTGGTGAAGCTCCAGCCATTACCGAAGTGCACGCTTGCTGCCACCAGCAGTTGCACGGTGGCTAGGGCCGCTACCCAGCGAGCGAGTACACCAAGGATCAGGAACAGGCCGCCGACCACTTCAAAGGCAATGACCGGATAGGCAAGAAAGCCGGAGAAGCCAACGGACTCAAAGAAACCTGCTGTGCCGGCCGGGGTGAACACCAGCAGCTTGGTCAGGCCATGAGCGAGAAACATCACGCCAAGGATTAGGCGTAGTACCAGGGCGGCATAGGGGAGGGTGCGGCTAGCGGCGGTCATGGGTGTTTTCCAATACGGGGAGTGTGGGTTGCCCGGGGCCACAGCTGTTTCGGCCGTGGCGCCAGGCATTGGGTAAGTGGGAATTAACGATTGAGCCAGACCGGCGCGATCTGCGTGCCGAGCCCTGCGCCATAGCCGAGGTAGATGTTCAACCCGGCCAACGCTTCCAGATAACGCGCGTTTACCAAACCGCCGGCATCCACGGTTTTCCAACCCAGGCTTTGCGCAAGAGCAACGGCGGTTTGTTTGGCTCGTGCGCTATCGCTGGCCAGGAACACGCTGCCTTGCTGCTCGTTGGCAAATGTGGGACCGCTGGCCAGCACTTGGGCGAACAGGGTGTTGAAGCCCTTGACCAGCTCCACACCTGGCAGCGCCTTGGCGATTTCCTCCGCTGCACTGGTGCTGTGGCCGATGGTCAGACCCATGTAGTCGGCTGTCAGCGGGTTGGTGATGTCGATGACCACTTTGCCTTCGAGACTGCCCAGACTTTTCAGCGCGGTTAAGGCGTCCTGGTAAGCAGTGGCGACGATCACCACTTCGTTCTGGCCAAGGGCCTGATCAGCGGCGAATGCTTCGACGTTTTGATGCTGCGCGGCGAGGGCGTGCGCCTTGTCCAGATCACGGCCGGTGATACGAACATGGTGTCCAAACTGGGACAACTGTTGAGCGAAAGCCGAGCCCATGTTGCCGGTACCGATAAGGGTAATGTTCATGTCTTTTGCCTCGTGCTGTGTGTGATGGGATCCAGTTTAAAGATTCGATTTACGAGATAAACATGATTTAATGTGACTTATAGTTCCGATAAGTGAGGCAATAATGGATCGCGCGTTGGAGATGCAGGTGTTTTGCGCCGTGGTCGACAAGGGCAGCTTTGTCGGTGCCGTCGATGCGCTGGAAATGTCCAAGGCCGCCGTTTCCAGGCATGTAAATGCGCTGGAGGAACGCCTGGGCGTACGCCTGCTGCAACGCACCACGCGACGCTTATCACTGACCGAAGAAGGACGGGTTTTCTACCAGCAAGCGCGGGAAGTGCTGGCGTTGATGGGGGAGGCGGAAAGCGCTGTTTCTTCGGGCAACCATGAGCCTGCCGGCGTGCTGCGGGTCAATGCGCCGGTGAGTTTTGGTGTGTTGCACCTGGCGCCGCTGTGGACTGCCTTTTTGGAGCAAAACCCGAAGATTGAGCTGGATATCAGCCTGAACGATCGCCAGGTCGATTTGGTGGAGGAGGGGTATGACGTCGCGGTGCGCATCGCCCGGTTGGAAAGCTCTTCACTGGTGGGGCGCCGGTTTGCCAGCACGCGGATGCGCCTGTGTGCAGCCCCGAGCTACATCAAAAGCCATGCACCAGTAGAAGTGCCGCAAGACCTGGCCGAGCACCGGGTGATTGCCTATAGCAACTTTTCCAGTGGGAACGAATGGAGTTTTACCGGGCCCGATGGCGAGCATAAGGTCAACACGCGTTCGGTCATTCGCTGCAATAACGGTGATACATGCCGATCTATTGCGTTGACTGCTGGCGGCATTTTGCTGCAGCCAAGCTTTATGGTAAGTGAGGATCTTCGGCGGGGTGATCTGGTGGAGTTGCTACCGGAGTATCGCTCGGTAGAACTGGGTATTTATGCCGTCTACCCAACCCGCAAACACCTGGCATCCAAGGTGCGGGCATTTATCAATTTTCTGGTCGAACAGTTTGAGCAGGTCGACTGGGAGTCCGGCTACCCAGCACAAAAGAGCCAAGCCCGGGCTGCAAAGAAGATGTAACACTCCTTGCAGCCCACTGGCCATTAACGCCGAATGACCTTAGGTCTTCTTCGGATCGTCGCCGAACAGCTTGCCTGCACCGGCCCAATCCGATGGCGCCACGTCTTCAAAAATGACGTAGATGTAATTGGCATCGGTACCGGTGTTTTTCACGATGCTCTGGGTGATTTCTGCAGCGACAGCTTCCTTCGCGGCGTGGTCTTTTCCTTCGAACCAGCTGACTCGTACAACGGGCATGGAGTGATCCTCTATTCAGGTTGGGTTTAGCGCGATTAGGGCTAACCATGCGGTCAGTCCGGGCTCAGCCAATCAATGCAGCAGAGCAGTCGAGAGAGAATAGGAGAGATACAGAAGGCGATAAACACGCTGTAAATCGCCTATATGTAGAAATTATTTCTCCAATCAGCCCGCCATTTACCGGCGCACCGGCGATCAACAGTTGCTAAGTACCGCTAGGGGCTGTTGCCATTTCACATGGGTAGCCATAGGAAGGCACAGGCCATGGCCACCACGCTCTCGTAATTTCTCTTGAGCTTGTCGAATCGAGATGCCACCGCCCGGTAATGCTTCAGCCGGGCAAAGGCGTTTTCCACCAGGTGCCGATTGCGGTAAAGACCTCTGTCCAGATCCGCGTTGCCTTTCACGGAGTTACGCTTTCTCGGGATCACGGCCTTGGCCCCTTGTAGCTCAACCTGCTCCCGGATTCTCTCGCTGTCATAGCCCTTATCCGCGACGATGGTTTCTGCCGCCGGGAGCTTGGAAATCAACGCGGGTGCCTGAGTGCAGTCATTGATTTGGCCACCTGTGATTTCAAACTCGATGGGCAAGCCGTGGGCGTCCACCGCCAGGTGAATCTTGCTGGTATTGCCAGCTCGACTTTTCCCTATAGCCTCATCGTTGCCGCTGGCAGCGCCTGCACTGTGCTGTGCGACCTACTGTGGCGTAGTTGGAATTCCAGTTTCGTGCAGCTACCCCGCAGTTCATCTGGGGGTAGGTTGACGGGAAGCTCGCAGGCTGAGGCTTTCGGGACCACACCAGTGGAACACGCACTCATGTCGAACAACTACCTTGAAGCCAGGATGTGGCGCTATTGAGTCTCGGCGCGACTGGAGCCCAACTGGTGTCAGAGCAGGTGCCGTGTCACCGCTGCGCTTCGCGGATCATGTTACGGGCGATAACCACCTGCTGAATCTGTGTGGTGCCTTCGTAGATACGGAACAGCCGCACGTCACGGTAGAAGCGCTCAATGGCGTACTCGCTGACGTAGCCGGCGCCACCGTGGATCTGCACGCAGCGGTCGGCGACACGACCGCACATCTCGGTGGAGAACATCTTCGCGCAGGAGGCTTCGGTACTGACGTTCTTGCCCTCGTCGCGCTTGCGCGCGGCATCCAGCACCATGCAGCGGGCCGCGTAGATTTCGGCTTTGCTATCAGCCAGCATCGCCTGGATCAGTTGGAACTCCGCGATGGGCTGGCCGAACTGTTTGCGGTCCAGCGCATAGTGCAGGGCATCGTCCAGCATGCGTTCGGCTGCGCCGACACTCAGTGCAGCGATATGCAGGCGGCCCTTATCCAGCACCTTCATCGCGGTCTTGAAACCAACGCCTTCGACGCCGCCTATCAACTGGCTGGCGGGCACTCGCGCATTTTCAAAGATCACGTCGCAGGTATGGGCGCCTTTGTGGCCCATCTTGTGGTCCGTCTTGCCCAGCGACACGCCGGGTGTGCCGCGCTCAACGATAAAGGCGCTGATACCGGAGGCGCCTTTGATTTCCGGGTTGGTACGGGCCATCACCGTGTAAATGCCCGCGTGTGGCGCGTTGGTGATGTAACGTTTGGTACCGTTGAGGATGTAGCTGTCAGCGTCACGCACAGCATTGGTTTTCAACGAGCCCGCATCGGAGCCGGCATCTGGCTCGGTCAGGCAGAACGAGCTGAGCAGCTCGCCGCTTGCCAGTTGCGGCAGGTACTGGTTGCGCTGCTCCTCTGTACCGTCAAGCAAAATGCCGATTGAGCCAATGCCGTTGTTGGTGCCGATGTAGGAACGGAAAGCCGGTGAGGTGCGACCCAACTCGAAGGCGATGTTTACCTCTTCCTCCATAGTCACGCCCAGGCCGCCATAGGCTTCCGGAATCGTTAACCCGAACAGGCCCATCTCGCGCATCTGATCGACGATGTCCTTAGGGATCGCATCCGTTTCAGCCACCTCGTTTTCCCGAGGAATCAGTACCTCACCGACGAACTGGCGAAGAGAATCCAGCAGAATCTGCAGGGTTTCGGTATCACGGATCATGTGCGCTCCTCTGGGCCCGGAAGTGGGCCGATGTAGTACGGTGCACCGTCACCCTGAAGGGTTACCGAGCGGCGGCGCCGATGTTGTTAACCATGTTGATCAGGCGAGGCCCGATATCGTCAGTGAGCTTGTCCCGTGGAAGCTGGAAGCTCGGTCCACCGCAGTTGAAGGTCAGTAACCCGAACTGCGGGTGTAACAGCGGCACGGCGACTGAGTTGACGTCGCGGTGCCACTCGCCGATCGATAGGCAAAAGCCGTAATCGGTGTAATCGCGAAACGCGCGATCCAGGCCCTTGCGGATCACCGGCCACTGTGCTGCTTCGCGTTGGCGCATGTGGTCGAGGAGAAACTCTCGCTCGCTCTCTGGCATCGCCGCCAGGCATGCGCGTCCCGCCGAGCTTTGCGCCAGTGGCAAGTAGCTGCCGATCTGCCGCCGCATCGTGGTATTGCCTTGGCCCTGAACGACGTCCAGGTAAACCATCTGCAGGCGATCCCGGGCCGCCATTGCCACTGCGGCTTGAGCGTGATTGGCCAGCTCTTCCATCAGCGGGTGCGCCACCGAGCGAATCGACAGATTCGACAGCATGGCGTAGCCGAACCCCAGCACACCGACATCCAGCTGGTACTTGCCCGAGTGCACCTCACGCTTGAGGCAGCCAAGGCGCATCAGGGTGTTGGTCAAGCGCGTCACGGTCGGCTTGGGTAGCCCGGTCATCCGCGCCAGTTCCTGATTGCCCAGCACGTTGTCGCGCGGGGTAAAGCACCGCATCAGCTCCAGCCCACGTGCCAGCGCAGTCACGAACTGGCCGCTGGTTTCGTCCTCACTCGACGCACTGGCCGGGTCGAGCATGCCCATCTTCAGTAAAGCGATTTCATCCGCTCCAGTGCTGCTCTCAGCCTTCTGCTGATCCGCTTTGTTGCGTGCCATGGTAGAACCTCATTTTTGGAAATTGCAAGCAAATAAAAGTACGTTTCGTCAGGCGAAATTATATTTGAGCCGAGATGAAATGCAAAACGCTCATTTTTAGATAGATAATATATTGATTAATAAAGAAATAATAAAATAGTTCAGATTTCTGATTTACATGAATTCGCGACCCTACCTATGATATCTCGTAAATACGAAATGCAATTTCGTATAGCGAAACGTGTTTAGAGGTGGGTATGAGTCACGAACCTGAATCTGTAGTGAACCTGGAAATTCGAGAAGACGGCGTTGCCGTCGTACGCATCGACCGGCCAGAAGCCAAGAACGCGCTCAATAGCGCGGTGCGTGAACAACTCGCCGAGCACTTTCGGGCACTGGCTCGCAATGGGCAGGTGCGGGCGATTGTACTTACCGGCGGTGACACCTGTTTTGTGGCCGGAGCCGATATCCGCGAGTTTGCCCAAGCGCGCCCGATTGAAATGTACCTGCGCCATACCGAGCTGCTGTGGGAAGCCATCTCCCGCTGCCCCAAGCCGGTCATCGCTGCAGTGAATGGTTTCGCCCTTGGCGGCGGCTGTGAGCTGGCCATGCACTGCGACATCATCGTCGCCGGCGAGTCGGCGCGCTTTGGCCAGCCAGAAGTCAAACTCGGCCTGATGCCGGGCGCCGGCGGTACTCAGCGTCTGATCCGCGCGGTCGGCAAGTTCCAGGCAATGCGCATTGCCCTTACCGGGTGCTTGGTCTCGGCCCAGCAAGCCTTGGCCATGGGCATGCTGAGTGAAGTGGTGGGCGACGAGCAGACCATTGTCCGTGCACTAGAGCTGGCCACTGAAATCGCCGCCTTGCCGCCGCTAGCCGTCGCGCAGATCAAAGAAGTGATGCTGGCCGGTGCTGACCTGCCGCTGGAGAGCGCGCTGGTGTTGGAGCGCAAGGCCTTCCAATTGCTATTCGATTCGAGCGACCAGAAAGAGGGCGCTCAAGCCTTCCTGGAAAAACGCAAAGCGATCTTCTCAGGAGAATGAGCGATGACACGTGAAATTAACCGGATGGCGGTTGTTGGCGCCGGAGTCATGGGTACAGGTATTGCTCAGATCGCCGCTCAGGCGGGCATTCGCGTCACGCTGTTTGATAGTCGCGAAGGCGCTGCGCAGGGCGCCCGCGAAAGCTTGAAAGGCACGTTGGACAAGCTGGTCGACAAAGGCAAGATTGCCAACGCCGATGCGCTGGCCACGCTCTCCCGCGTGCAAGTGGCGAGCGCCCTTACGGAACTGAGCGACGTCGACCTGGTAGTGGAAGCCATTATCGAGCGCCTCGACGCCAAGCAGGGCTTGCTCGCCGAGTTGGAAGCCGTGGTTGCCGATGACTGCATTCTGGCTACCAACACCTCATCGCTCTCCGTCACCAGCATTGCTCGCAATTGCCGACTTCCCCAACGCATCGCTGGCTTTCATTTTTTTAACCCTGTGCCGCTGATGAAAGTGGTGGAAGTCATCGATGGTCTGGCGACTGACCCGCAGGTAGGCGACAGCCTCCGAGCCCTGGCTGCCCGCATGGGGCATAGGGGTATTCGGGCGAAGGACACACCAGGGTTCATCATCAATCACGCCGGCCGTGCATATAGCACTGAGGCTTTGCAAATTCTCAAGGAAGGCGTAGCCGAACCCGCCGAGGTAGACCGTATCCTGCGCGAGGGTCTGGGTTTTCGCATGGGGCCCTTGGAGCTGTTTGATCTGACGGCTCTTGATGTTTCCCATCCAGTCATTGAGTCGATCTACAACCAGTTCTACCAGGAACCGCGGTATCGGCCTGCAGCGCTAACACGCCAGATGCTGGATGCCGGCTACGTCGGGCGCAAGGTCGGGCGTGGGTTTTACCGATACGCCGACGGCCAGATGATCGATCCACCCGCCGCACAGGCAGTACCTGCGCTGGAAGCATTTCCGCCGGTTTGGCTTGGCACTGAAAACCCCGAGGATCGTGCACGTTTCACCGAGCTTCTTCAGCAGGTGGGCGCGCGGGTCGAAGAGGGCACGGTCCCAAGCAGCGAGGCCCTGTGTTTGCTGGCACCTTACGGTCTGGATGCCACCGGCGCCGTCGGCCTGTTTGGCACCGATCCTGAGCGCACGGTGTGCATCGACCCGCTGCTGGATATCGCCCGCTACCGCACGCTGATGCTAAATCCCGCTACCCATGCCGACATGCGCGATGCCGCCCATGCGCTGTTGGGCCGCGATGGCGTGGGCGTCAGTGTGATCAATGACAGTGTCGGCTTTGTGGCCCAAAGGGTACTGGCCATGATCGTCAACCTGGCGGGCGATATCGTTCAGCAGCGTATCGCCAGTGTCGATGACCTGGATGAAGGCGTGCGCCGTGGTCTTGGTTATCCGCAAGGTCCGCTGGCCTGGGGCGATAGTGTCGGGCCCAAGCGTTTGCTCACCACTCTTGAACGCATGACCGAACTGACGGGCGATCCCCGTTATCGGCCGGGTCCCTGGCTGCGGCGACGGGCCGCCTTGGGCCTTTCATTGCGTCACAACGAACCACTCCCGACTGAACCTCAACGCTAGGATTTTCCCATGCTCGACGCCTACATCTTCGCGGGACTGCGCACGCCATTTGGCCGCCACGGCGGCGCACTCGCTTCGGTACGCCCAGACGACCTCGCCGCCCATGTGATCCACGAATTGCTCGCTCGCCACGCCATCCCTGGCGAAGCCATCGAGGACGTGATTCTGGGCAATACCAACCAGGCAGGGGAGGACAGCCGCAACATCGCGCGTCACGCCGCACTGCTTGCAGGCTTGCCCGTGACCGTACCTGGGCAGACAGTTAACCGCCTGTGCGCCAGTGGTCTGGCGGCGGTGATCGATGCCGCCCGCGCAGTGACCTGTAACGAAGGCGAACTGTTTGTCGCCGGCGGGGTGGAGAGTATGTCCCGTGCACCCTTTGTCATGGCTAAAGCAGAAGCGGCCTATAGCCGCGAACTGACGGTGTTCGACAGTACCATTGGCGCCCGTTTTCCCAACCCGAAGATCGTCGCCGAGTTTGGCAACGACAGCATGCCGCAAACGGGCGATAACGTGGCTCAGGAGTACGGCATCTCCCGTGCTGAGGCCGACGTCTTTGCTGCCGGCTCTCAGGCCCGTTATGAAGCCGCACGTAGCGCAGGTTTCTTTCAGGAAGAACTGCTCGCGGTCAGCGTGCCCACCGGGCGCAAGACGCCACCCAATGTGGTGGAGCAGGACGAGCACCCGCGCCCGCAATCGGACCTGATCGCTTTGGCTCGCCTGAATCCTCTCTCCGAAGGTGGTGTGGTTACCGCCGGCAACGCATCAGGCGTCAACGATGGCGCGGCGGCATTGCTGATTGGCTCGGCCGCGGCGGGCGAACGGCACGGCTTGGTTCCGATGGCGCGCATTCTGTCGGCCGCCGCCGTGGGTGTGGCCCCGCGCATTATGGGCGTCGGCCCGGTGGAGGCTATTCATAAGGCATTGGCTCGCGCGCAGCTCAGCCTGGCGGATATGGACATTATCGAGATCAACGAAGCGTTCGCCAGCCAGGTGCTGGGCTGCCTGAAAGGTCTGGGTGTTGCGTTCAACGACCCGCGGGTAAACCCACACGGTGGCGCCATCGCCGTCGGCCACCCATTAGGTGCATCCGGTGCGCGCCTGGCCCTGAGCACCGCTCGCGCGCTGCAACAGAGCGGCAAACGCTACGCTGTGGTGAGCCTATGCATCGGCGTGGGCCAAGGCCTCGCCATGGTGATGGAGCGTGTGTAAGTGCGCGCAAGCAAAGGTGAAATGAAATGGGTGCTTTGACTGGGTATCGCGTGCTCGACTTGAGCCGCATTCTGGCTGGTCCCTGGTGCGGCCAAACTCTGGCCGATCTGGGTGCCGAAGTGATCAAAATCGAACGGCCGGGCGCGGGTGATGACACCCGTGGCTGGGGGCCGCCATGGATGAAGGGGCAGAACGCCGAGTCCACCGGCGAGGCTTCTTATTACCAGTCCACCAATCGCGGCAAGTTGTCGGTGGCGCTAAACATCGCCAGCCCCGAGGGGCAGGAAATGGTGCGGGCCCTGGCTACCAGTTGCGACGTACTGATCGAGAACTACAAGGCCGGTTCCTTGGCCAAGTACGGGCTGGATTACGCTAGCCTCGCTGCGCTCAATCCACGCCTGGTGTATTGCTCGGTGACGGGTTTCGGCCAGACCGGGCCGCGCGCCGCAGAACCGGGTTACGACTTCATCATTCAGGGTATGGGTGGAATGATGAGCATCACCGGCGAGCGCGACGATCTGCCCGGTGGCGGCCCGCAAAAGGTAGGCGTTGCCTTCGCGGACCTGATGACCGGCCTGTACTCGACGGTGGCTATCCAAGCTGCGCTGCTCAGCCGAGAAAAGACCGGGCTTGGTCAACATATCGATATGGCGTTGCTGGATGTTCAGGTCGCCACACTGTGCAACCAGAGCCAGAACTATCTGGCTTCCGGCAAGCCGCCCGGGCGTTATGGCAACGCCCACGCCAACATTGTGCCGTACCAGGTGTTTCGCGCCAGTGATCGCGACTTCATCATTGCCTGCGGCAACGACTCACAGTTCGTCGCACTGTGCGACGCCATCGGCCTGCCAGAGCTGCCGAAAGATCCGCGTTTCGCGCGCAACGCCGACCGAGTCAGCAACCGCGAGGAGATCGTTGCCATCCTGTCGCGTCACTTTCTCGGAGGGCTCGCCGATGAGTGGGTAGGGCGCATTCACCCGCAGGGCGTACCGGTAGGGGCCATCAACAGCATTGCCCAGGCGCTGGACGAACCACAGATACTGGCGCGCAACATGCTGGTCAACATTCCCCATCCCTTGAAAGCCGACTTCGTCACGGTCGGCAGTCCGATCAAGTTGTCTCGCACACCGGTCGAGTACCTGCGCCCCGCGCCGATGCTGGGTGAGCATACCGATGAGGTGCTCAAGCGCCAGTTGGGTCTCGATGATGAGCGCCTGGCCGAGTTGAAGGCACAAGGCATCATCGAACAGCTTGGTGAACGCTGAACCTGCCATGCCCCGGCCAGCCAGCTTGCCGGGGCAATTTTTCCCATGGAGCCTTTATGAAAGTCCTCGTAGCGATCAAGCGTGTGGTCGATTACAACGTCAAGGTTCGCGTCAAGGCGGACAACAGCGGCGTCGATCTCGCCAACGTTAAGATGTCGATGAACCCCTTCTGCGAAATCGCCGTGGAAGAAGCCGTACGCCTGAAAGAGAAGGGCGTTGCCAGTGAAATCGTCGTGGTGTCGATCGGCCCGACGGCGGCGCAAGAGCAGCTGCGTACTGCTTTGGCCCTCGGTGCCGACCGCGCCATCCTGGTCGAGGCTGTCAAGGAAGAGGGTGCTGACGAGCTGAACTCCCTGGCCGTGGCCAAGCTGCTCAAGGCCGTGGTCGACAAGGAGCAGCCGCAGCTGGTGATCCTCGGCAAGCAGGCCATCGACAGCGACAACAACCAGACCGGCCAGATGCTCGGCGCGCTGACCGGCTTCGGCCAAGGCACCTTCGCCTCCAAGGTCGAAGTGGCGGGCGACAAGGTCAACGTGACCCGCGAGATCGACGGCGGCCTGCAGACCGTGGCGTTGAACCTGCCGGCGATCGTCACCACCGACCTGCGTCTGAACGAGCCGCGCTACGCCTCCTTGCCGAACATCATGAAGGCCAAGAAGAAGCCGCTGGAGGTGCTCACCCCGGACGCCCTGGGCGTTGCCACCGCGTCCACCGTGAAGACCCTGAAAGTCGAAGCGCCGGCTGCCCGCCAGGCCGGCATCAAGGTCAAGTCGGTGGCGGAACTGGTCGAGAAACTGAAGAACGAGGCGAAGGTAATCTAAATGACTATCCTGGTTATCGCTGAACACACCAATGCCGCCCTGGCGCCGGCCACTCTCAACACCGTGGCCGCTGCGCAGAAGATCGGTGGCGACATCCACCTCCTGGTTGCCGGTGCCGCCTGTGGCGCCGCCGCCGAAGCGGCTGCCAAGCTCGCCGGCGTGGCCAAGGTGCTGGTGGCCGACAACGCCGCCTTCGCCCATCAGCTGCCGGAAAACGTTGCGCCGCTGGTAGCTGCTCTTGTTCAAGAAGCAGGGGGCAAGGGTTACAGCCACATCCTCGCCGCCGCCACCAGCAACGGCAAGAACATCCTGCCGCGCGTCGCCGCCCAGCTGGACGTCGACCAGATCTCCGAAATCATCGCCGTGGAAAGCGCCGACACTTTCAAGCGGCCGATCTACGCCGGTAACGCCATCGCCACCGTGCAGTCTTCGGCGGCGGTGAAGGTGATCACCGTGCGTGCCACCGGTTTCGATCCGGTGGCCGGCGAAGGCGGCAGTGCTGTCGTGGAAGCCGTGGCCGTTGGCGGCGACGCCGGCATCTCGGCCTTCGTCTTTGAGGCGCTGGCCAAGTCCGATCGTCCGGAACTGACCGCGGCCAAGATCGTCGTCTCCGGCGGTCGCGGCATGCAGAACGGCGACAACTTCAAGCACCTGTATGCCCTGGCCGACAAGCTCGGCGCCGCCGTCGGTGCTTCGCGCGCTGCGGTCGACGCCGGTTTCGTGCCCAACGACATGCAGGTTGGCCAGACCGGCAAGATCGTCGCGCCGCAGCTGTACATCGCCGTCGGCATCAGCGGTGCCATCCAGCACCTGGCCGGGATGAAAGACTCCAAGGTCATCGTGGCAATCAACAAGGACGAAGAGGCGCCGATTTTTCAGGTGGCGGATTACGGTCTAGTGGGTGACTTGTTCGAGGTCGTGCCGCAGTTGCAGCAAGTGATCTGAAGCCCTAAAGGAATGTGTTGCAATACCTATAGAATTGTGCTATGCGTGCATACTCAAGTGGCGTGCGGGTTTCAGGGCTAATGCATTTGAAACATAGAGTTGACGTGCGGGAAAGACAATTTTTTGACTTACACGTTATGCGGTAAGTCTGATGCTTGAGCGTTTGAGCTTAGGCATTCTGGTTGTTTTCGTTATTCTTTGTACCCGGTTTTGTACCCGGTTTTGACTTCTTGTAGCATGTAGTGCTGGTTGCTGGCTTAGGGTGGTTGTGCCGAGATTGAATCGGCCTCGAGCCCGTCATTGAGTGCTTTGCTTGTAGTCCTACTGGCTTGAAACGTTTAAGCGCTATGTTGTCTGTCTGGCTATCACGCTGAGTGTAGGTGTTGTTAGGTGACTCGCTCGCTAATAACGCTCTCTCGGAAAGAGATGTAAGCCATAGCGTCATTGAGGTCTTTTATTCTGACTTGGACAGCCTGAGAGATTTTCTCATCGCTTTCCGCTGGAGGAGTTTCGTCTGGGTGGGCCATCTTCCAGAGAGCAAGAAGCTTCAGGTATGACAAAAGAGAGTGCGCTCAGCAGCAAGTGGTCGCCCGCCTGAAGTACTTATGATCATGACTCCACTCATTACAAAAACAAGAGAAGAGCCATGGCCGGAAACATCAAAAAACAGGTCGATAGTATCGACTACAGCACCGTCGCGGTTCCGGAAGAACACCGCATGAGCAAAGGCTCACTGACGATGGCTTGGTGGGCCATCTGCAGTGCTATGTTTTGGCTGGTGGTGTCCGCCACCCTGGCAATGAGCTTTGGTACGATGAATGCCATAATCGGCTTACTCTTGTCGGTCGTAACTTATGCGGCCATCAACGGGGTCATTGCCCGCTA
Source organism: Pseudomonas sp. FG86 (assembly GCF_057808775.1). Classification (NCBI taxonomy): domain Bacteria; kingdom Pseudomonadati; phylum Pseudomonadota; class Gammaproteobacteria; order Pseudomonadales; family Pseudomonadaceae; genus Pseudomonas; species Pseudomonas sp. FG86. The sequence continues at coordinate 28,596 of NZ_JBMDIS010000004.1, forward strand.
CGCCATTAAGACCGGATTATCGGTCGCACTCTTCTCCCGGGTGCTATTCGGACGCGCCGGCGCAGCACTGGCCACCCTGATTTTCTTCGCCACGGCGATCTACTACAGCGTGTTTGAAGGCTCGGTGATCGCCATTGCTATCCAACACTACGTGTCCGACATCACGCTCAATCAAGCCTACCTAATAGTGGTGCTATACAGCGTGCCACTGGTGTTCGGTAGCGTGCAGACCTGGCTGGATAAGTTCAATGGCGTGCTGCTGCCGCTCTACCTGATTGGTCTGATTGCCGTAGTAGCGATGGCCGTCGGTGAATACGGCTACAGTTCTGCCTGGTTGGAAATGGGGCCTGAGAGCGGGCCAGTAAGTAATGGCTGGTGGGACTGTTTCACCTATTTCATGGGAGTGTGGATTCTCATGATGTACACCTGGGACTACGCACGCTTCGGTCGTAAGCAGGACGCCAGCTACCACGCTAAATTTAACTTCGGCCTACCATTCTATATCTTCACCTTTCTTATTAACGGTCTGGTCGGCATCTTTCTCGCCGCCACCATTCCCGCAGAGGGCGGCCTGTCTGAGGTCTCGGTGGTGCTGGCCATTGTCGAGCTGATGGGTATCTGGGGGTTGTTGTTCGTTTGGGTCAGCCAGACCCGTATCAATACCGCAAATTTCTTCATGGCCGCTAGCAACATGCATGCGTTCTTCGGCCGTTTTGGCTTGGCGGCTGTGCCTTATATGGCATGGGCCGTAGTAGTTGGCATCGTGGTCTACACAATGATGTTGCTCAATGTGTTCAGCTACATTCTGCAAGCCCTGGCATACCAGAGCATCTTTGTAGTGGCTTGGGTAGCGATCGCTTTGGCGCATATTTTCTCGCCGAAATATACCCAGCTGTTCGAGGGCAATATTGAATTCGCTCTCGAACGAGTCAACGCCTTCAACCCGTGCGGCTTGATCGCCTGGTTCTTTGCCGCTGGCCTGGGGATAGTGCTGCTGAATTTCGGCGGAGCAACGCTGGCGACCTTCTCAGCGCCGGTGACCTTTGTCTGCGCGTTCGCCAGCTACTGGCTGCTACTCAACAGCGCCAAACGCAGCTGGTTTGTCCGCACCAGCTGCAGCTGAAACCAATATCGGCGCCCACCGGGCCGATGTATTCGGCTCCGGCAACTTGCTGCAGCTACCAAACCCGATCCAAAACTAAGCCGCAACACCGCAGCGGCTTAGTGCTGCGTAGCTGAAAAAAAGACTAACAATGCTAAGAGCCAATTCATGAAAATGATCAACCTGCACCCACAAGCAACTCTCATATTACTTCCATTGTTGGCATCGCTCGCGCTACCCGCAGGTGCGGTGGCTATCAATGACAACTTGGACATTGGCGGCGCCGTGCGTGCGCGTATCGACTACGACCCCGACCGGGATATCGAGAAGCTGAGTTTCGATACTGCCTTTCTCACCGCTACCTACAACTCCGATAGTTGGATCGGCGCGGCTAAATACCGTTTCTATGGCGACGCTTACCCTTTCGACTATACCGACAAGATCGGTGACATCGCCTTCGCCGAATATGCATGGATCGGCTACAAGTTCGATGAGTCGCGTCAGATTCAGGTGGGACTAAACAAGATTCCGTTCGGCCTGCTGCCCTATGCCGGCAGCACTTTCTTCTTGACCTTGGGCAGCGTGATCGGCCTGGAAGACATTGCGAACCTTGGTGTTAAATACATCCAGCAGCAGGATGACTGGAACTTCCAACTCGCTTACTACCTAAGCCCGGCTGATCAGGGTCAAGGTACAAGCCGCGGCGGGCGGACCTATGCAACCAGTGTTGCTACGGCAGATGACTACGTCGTCGACGGCAGCGATAACCACGAGCGCGACATCTTAGTCGGGCGTCTGGCCCGCAACCTAAAGCTTGGGAGCTGGCAGTCGGAGATCGGCGCCTCGGCATTGACCTCGACGCTGCAGAACCAGGACAGTCGTGATAGCGGCCGCCGAAATGCCCTAGCAGTCCACTACTCGGGCAAGAATGGCCCCTGGGGCGTGCAACTGCAAGCCACTCGCCAGGACATGAGCCCGGAGAATCCCGGCAGAGACAAGCTGGTTAGCTTCGGCAGCTTCGACGGCACCTTTAACGTTGCCGCCAAGGGTAACCTCTATGTAGCCGACCTCAGCTATGACATTCCTGGCTCACTCGGGTGGCTCTCTGGTGTCAAGGTTTACGGTAACTACAGCCTGTTCGACAAGGATGAGTCCAGCTTCGAGGATTCCCAGCGCTTCATCCTTGGCACATCTTTCTCGCTGAAAGACCTATGGATCGCCGTCGAGTGGTTGCACGGCAAGCACGATCCCTACATCGGTGGCGGTAGCTACACCCAGAGCCTGGGCGCCGGCGGTAGCGAACGCTGGGAAAACCAGTTGTATACCAATATCGGTTACTACTTCTGAGGCAATAAGCGCCCCTAGCAACCACTCACGCTCCTATTTTCGCCAGCCATGTGCTGGCGTTTTTTTATGGTGCGCCAGGCATGGCGCGTAGCGCCGTGACTGGCGCTGTCGGGTTCACTGTGGTGGTGAGCCTGGCGACTTGGAGGTGAAAGTCCTCTACACACCCGGCAAGGGGAAGTGTTAGCTGAAGGCAAGGGTGTCGCGGGCGACTGCGAATCTGAAGGAAGCCCGAGACAAAATGCTGGCCTGACGAACAGGAAGCGGATGAGGCGGCGCAGCGGGGTGAGGTGGCCATAATCGCCAAAGCCCGATACTTGCACGGAACGCTGCGACGTAGATCCGACAGGCATAAGCAGGAAGGTCGCGCGAATTACCCTGGGAGATCTGTACGCTTGCCATTGTGCTACCGATTGTCGAGAGGCGACGGGATGGGCGTGCAGAAGTCAGCCGAGGCCGTAGTAAGTGGCGGTCAACCACGCCATCAAGGGCCGAACAGGTCATGCCGCCAGTAGGCGTCAGCGTCTCGTCGATAACCGAAATGCAGAAATTTCTCCAAGAGAAGACTGTCACCCCGAGTCCCGGCCAGAGGCCGAGGATGACGCCTGACAGCGCAGAGGTATCGGCGGCGTCGGTGACGTGGATGAACGCGGAGCCGGACACGCTGATGGAGCGGGTGCTTGCGCCGCTCAATCTCAAGCGTGCGTATCAGCGCGTGGTCAGCAACAAGGGGGCGCCGGGTGCCGATGGCATGACGGTCGCCGACTTGGCAGGCTACGTGAAACAGTATTGGCCCATCCTGAAGGTCAGGCTGCTGGCAGGTGAATACCATCCCCAGGCAGTGCGGGCGGTCGAAATTCCCAAACCGCAGGGCGGTATGCGGCAACTGGGCATTCCCAGTGTCGTGGATCGCCTGATCCAGCAAGCCCTGCTGCAACAGCTCACGCCGATCTTCGATCCGCTGTTCTCGGACTATAGCTACGGCTTCCGTCCGGGCAGAAGCGCTCACCAGGCTGTCGAGATGGCCCGCACCCATGTGGCGGCGGGTCATAGGTGTTGCGTGGAACTCGATCTGGAGAAGTTCTTTGATCGGGTCAACCACGACATCCTGATGTTCTGTGTTGAGCGCCATGTCGAAGACAAACAGGTGCTCAGACTCATCCGCCGTTACCTCGAAGCGGGCGTCATGTCGGGCGGGGTTGTCAGCCATCGGCAGGAGGGGGCGCCGCAAGGCGGCCCGCTTTCGCCGCTGCTGTCGAACATCCTGCTCGATGAACTCGACCGTGAGTTGGAGCGGCGAGGCCATCGCTTCGTGCGCTATGCCGATGACGCGAACATTTATGTCCGTAGTCCGCGTGCTGGCGAACGAGTGCTGGCCAGTGTCGAGCGGTTCCTGAATCACCGTCTGAAACTGAGACTGAATCGGGACAAGAGTCGCGTGGCTGGGTCGTGGAAATGCGACTACCTGGGGTATGGGATGAGTTGGCACTCGCAGCCTAGACTGCGAGTGGCAACCATGAGCCTGCGCCGTGTGCGCGACCGTCTCAGGGAACTGCTGCGAGGGGTGCGGGGCCACAAGATGGCGAATGTCATCGAGCGGGTAAACCCGGTGCTGCGAGGCTGGGCAGGCTACTTCAAGCTCAGCCAGAGCAAGCGTCCACTGGAAGAGCTGGATGGCTGGGTCAGGCACAAACTTCGCTGTGTCATCTGGCGGCAATGGAAGCAGCCCTCTACGAGGGCGCGCAACCTGATGCGCCTGGGATTGAGCGAGGAGCGTGCCTGCAAGTCGGCCTTCAATGGCCGAGGCCCGTGGTGGAACTCAGGAGCGCCGCATATGAATCAGGCGCTGCCGAAGAAGCTATGGGACAGACTTTGACTGGTCTCGATACTGGATACGATCAATCGGCTTAACCGCATGGCCTGAACCGCCGTGTACGGAACCGTACGCACGGTGGTGTGGGAGGACGGCGGCCGTGAGGCCGCCTCCTACCCGATCGCAGCGTTCCGGCCTCCCGGCATTAGATCTTGAGTAGATGCACCAGTAGAAACAGTTCACTTCAGGCCAAAAAACGGTGCGCTTGAAGACAAGCCAGCCGCTAGGCCCGCGCGTAGCTTAGCGATGTGGGCAAGACATCCGTCACGCCTCCCCAGACAAAAACAAGATTTGTGGTGACCCATGAACATAGTAGACCCGATCACCCTGGCAGTCGTGCGCGGTGCGCTCGAAACAGCCCAGCGAGAAATGACCCTGACGCTGGAAAAGACCAGTCGCTCGAGCGTGTTCAACCTCGCCCACGACTATTCCAACGCACTCTTCGATCACCTCCCGGAAATGATCCTGCAAGGCCAGGACCTTCCTATTCATCTCGGTTCGCTTATCCCAGCGATGAAATGCGTTGCTGGCTTCTTCGGTGATGAGATTGCCGAGGGCGATGTTATTTATCATAACGATCCAGCCTACATGGGCAGTCATATCCTCGACTGCTGCATGTACAAACCGGTGTTCTATAAGGGCGAGCTGGTGTTCTGGACGGTCTGCAAGGGCCACCTGACCGATATTGGCGGCCCGGTACCGGCCGGCTACAACCCGGACGCAAAAGAAATCTACGCAGAGGGCCTGCGCATCCCGCCTGTCAAGTTGTGGGCCCAGGGCCAGCGCCGGGAAGACGTAATCAACCTGCTGCTGACCAACATGCGCGCCCGCGCCTATCAAGAAGGCGATCTGAATGCCCAGTACGGTGCTTGCAGCGTGGGCGAGCGTCACCTGATCGAGTTGCTCGATCGCTATGGCGTCGACCAGGTCCGAGCGTGCATTACCGAGCTGAAAGATATGGCAGACCGTCATATGCGCGCATTGTTGCGTGATGTGCCAGACGGTTTCTACAGCGGCACTGCCATTCTCGAAGACTCCGGTCATGGTCTGGGAGAATTGTCGATCACTGCCCAGGTGGAAATTCGCGGCGACGAGGCGCACGTTCTGATAGAGAGCCCGCCGCAGGTGCCTTACTTCATCAACTCCTACGCGGGCAATTCGATCTCCGGGGTTTACCTCGGACTGATGATGTTCGCCCAGGTGCCACCGCCCTACAATGAAGGCCTCTATCGCTGCGTGAGTGTAGACCTTGGCCCGTCCGGTACTCTGTGCAACGCCCAGGAGCCGGCACCGCACGTCAACTGCACCACTACTCCGATGGAAACCCTCGCCGATGCCGTGCGTCTGGCCCTTGAACAGGCGGCTCCGGAGCGTGTGACCGCCTCCTGGGGGCATGCCAGCGGGATCAATATCGCTGGGCACGACCCACGCAACAACAACGATGAATATGTGACCATGGTGCTGGCCTCGGTCATCTCCGGCGCTGGCGCTAACAAGGCTATGGATGGTTGGCCTGCTTGCGGCCCGCTGTGCTGCTTCGGCGCGCTGACGTCCGGCGATATCGAACTGCTTGAGTACTCCTATCCGGTACTGATACACCGCTACAGCCTGATGACCGACAGTGGTGGCGCCGGTGAATTCCGCGGTGGCTCTGGTACTCGCCTGGAGCTCGAGCCGCTGAAGCACGCCATGACCGTGGTCGGTTTCGGTGAGGGCCGGCAGCTGCCTACCGCCGGTGCGGCAGGGGCGAAGAATGTTCTGCTCGAGCCCAAGCTCGGCCGCTTGATCCATAGACATGTCGACGGTGAGGAAGACCATTACATCCAGAACACTCTGCTGACCGCACAACCAGGTGAGCGCGTAATCAACGTCAACCCGGGCGGTGGTGGCTATGGCGACCCACTACGTCGTCCGCTGGCCACGGTTCTAGCCGATGTGCGCAACGGCTTGGTCTCGATTGACGGCGCGCGCCTTGAATACGGCGTAGTGATTGACGGCAACGGCCAACTCGATGAAGCCGCAACCCACGCACACCGAGCCGCGCACTGAGCACAGCCCCTTTGAGCAATGCAGAGAATTCGAAAATGAGCAAACAACAATATCGCCTGGGCATCGATGCCGGCGGCACCTTCACTGATTTCATCCTCGCCGACCATCAGGGCAACGTGCAGTTGTTCAAGGCGCCGTCCACCCCACATGACGGCACCCTGGCCATACGCAACGGTCTGGCGCAAATCGCCGATGCCCTCGGCCGTACACCAGCCGAGATCATTGCCGACTGCGATCTGTGCATCAACGGGACGACTGTGGCGCTCAACGCACTGATCGAAAAGACCGGGGTCAAGGTGGGCCTGCTGTGTACCGATGGCCATGAAGACAGCCTGGAAATTCGCCTTGGCCACAAAGAAGATGGCCATCGCTATGACGCCACTTATCCACCGGCGCATATGTTAGTGCCGCGCCACCTGCGCCGTCCAATCGGCGGGCGTATTATCAGTGACGGCAGCGAGTTCAGCCCGCTAGACGAGGCGGCGATTCATGCCGCCATCGACTACTTCCGCGAACAACAGGTGCAGGCGGTGGCGATCTCCTTCGTCTGGTCGGTGCGCAACCCTAGTCACGAGCAGCGCGCTATGGCTATGGTGCGTGCGGCTTTACCTGACGTATTTGTCTGCAGCGGCCACGAGGTGTTCCCGCAGATTCGCGAATACACACGCACCTCGACAACCGTGGTCAACGCCTACCTTAGCCCAGTGATGGGTCGTTATATCGAACGCATCGACGCGCTGTTCGAGGAGCTGGGCGCGCAGCAGCCTACCCGCTATTTCCAGTCCAACGGAGGTCTGGCTCCTGGCGTGGTAATGCGTGAGCGGGCGGTCAACGCGATCAACTCCGGTCCGGCATCTGCCCCGCAAGCCGGCTTGTGCGTGGCCCAGCCATTCGGTATCGACAACGTAATCACCGTCGATATGGGTGGTACCTCGTTCGACATCACTCTTAGCAAAGGCGGTCGCACCAACTTCAGCAAAGACAGCGACTTCCTCCGTTACCGTATCGGCGTGCCAATGATTCAGGTGGAATCCCTTGGCGCCGGCGGTGGCTCGATCGCCCACCTTGACGACTTCGGCATGCTCCAGGTCGGTCCACGCAGTGCCGGGGCTAACCCCGGGCCTGTGTGTTATGGAAAGGGTGGGGTCGAGCCGACTGTAACCGATGCTAACCTGGCGCTCGGTTATCTGGCTGATGGTGCACTGCTCGGTGGCAGCATCCGTCTAAATCGACAAGCCGCGATCGATGCGATCCGCAGTAAAATTGCCGAACCGCTGGGTATCAGTGTCGAGCGCGCGGCCGTCGGTATCATTACCCTGGTTAACCTGAGCATGGTTAGTGGTATCCGCCGCGTGTCCATTGAGCGTGGTTATGATCCCCGTGACTTCGCCCTGATCGGTGCCGGTGGTGCAGCGGGCATGCACGTGATGCGACTAGCTGAGGAAATCGGCAGCAAGGTTGTGCTGATTCCCAAGGTGGCTTCGGGGCTGTGCGCCTTCGGCCAGATTCTCTCTGACATCCGCTATGATCAGCTGACTACTTTGCCGATGCGTTTGGATGACGAGTTCGTCGATTTGGAGCAACTAAACCAGGCCCTGCAGCAGTTACGCGAGCGTGGTATGACGAACCTGCGAGACGATGGTTTCGGTGGTGACAATCGTATTGAATGCCAGTACAGCCTGGAGATTCGTTACCTCGGACAGATCCACGAGTGCAGCGTCGAACTGAGCTGCGACCGGCTCGACCGTAGCAGCCTGGCGGCCCTGCGCGAATCCTTCCACCAGCGGCACAAGGCGCTGTTTTCCTTCAGTGAGCCTAACAGCCCGGTCGAACTAGTTAATCTAGAGTGCTCGGTGATCGCGCGGTTACAGCGTCCACCAATGCCTGAACTTGCAACCCCGCTCAAGGCAACGGCCGCGATTCCGGCTGGTCATCGTCCGATGCTGTTCAATGCGCAAGACGATTGGCAGGACACGCCTGTGTACAACGGCGACCGCATAGAAGTAGGGCAGATTATTCAAGGTCCCTGTGTGATTGAGGAAGCGACCACAAACATCGTTGTTCCACCGGGCTGGCGGGTCAGTCTGGATCCCTCGGCCACATATGAACTGACTCCCGGTCATTGACCGTCAGGGATTTTTAACAAAGGATTGTGTAACAACGGCACCGACGGCATTCACCGTTGGTGCCGCCCTCATAATAACTACAAATTGAGGACCTTTCATGACAGATCAATTGTCTACGCGGTATTGGCCTGAGGGAGAAAGGCAATCGCGTTGGGCCGAAGCCATCGGCAATACATATTTTCCATTGTCGTTGGAGTTCAATTCCAGCGCCATTTTCCAAGGCAGCCTGAAAATTTGGAAAACGGGCAGTACGCCGTTGGCGTTATCGCGCCTGCGCTCCAGTCAGCTAGGCTATTCGCGCAGCGAGAGCCAGGTTAGCGAAGATACTGAACCCTGTTACCTTGTAACAGTGCCGCGCCTTACCGAAGTACACTTCGAGCAAGACGGTCGTGAGCTCCATTGTAAGCCAGGTGGGTTCATCTTCGAGCGAGGCGATGCGCCTTATCGTTTTCACTACTCCTGCGACAACGACCTTTGGGTATTCAAGCTGCCTGAGCGCGCGCTACATGGACAGATACGTGGAGCCGAGCGCTACACCCGTTTCTGTTTCGAGGCTCGGCGTGGATTGGGACGAATTTTTGTTGATCAACTGGCGATGTGTGCCGCGCGCTTCGACGAATGCGATGCGGATGCCCGTCATATGCTGCTGGAACAGGTGCTTTCGACGTTGTTAATGGCTCTGCGCCAAGATGAGCGCGTCCTTAATAGTGAGAGTTCGAGTCTAGCTGCCCTGCATTTGCAGCGTATCGAGCACTACATCGACCGAAACTTGTGTTCAGCTGAACTAAACCCGCAGCATATTGCTCAGGCCTGCGGCTTATCGGTTCGCTATTTGCATAAATTATTTTTCAGTACGCCCTACAGTCTCGGTGAATGGATTCGCCTGAAACGATTGGAGGCTGTATATCAACGCCTACGTGATCCCCACTGCCACCTATCAATCGGTGAGCTGGCATATCGTTGGGGGTTCAGTGATCAGGCACAATTTTCCCGGCATTTTCGCCAGCACTTTAGTTGTACTGCCAGTGAAGCCCGAGCCGTTTCGTTAAAGCCGTAGCCGGTTACTTTATTGTCAATGTGCTCTGGGGGATTAGAAGTCACTCGGCGTAGCTCCCCATAAAGGCTCCACGCCTTTTCACCGTTGCGGGAGTACCAGTTATATATCGGCGTCTGATATTCCATACGGGCGCTAACTTGGGTAAGCCTTTGTCGTCTGCATTGGCAAACTCATGCGTAGCTGGTGTTGCTGATCAAGCCAAGCTTATTGTTTTAGGTTCACGCGAGCGGGCTGAGAGCGGCGCAGGCTTCACAAGCGTAAGACGGAACCATGCTAGGTGCAAAGCTATGGTGTTGGGTAGTAATTGCTTCAGGTCTGTCCTGCAAAAAACATGCTGAAATTCCGCAGGCACCCCCTCTAAGGGCGAGACACGGTAACTATCCCATGATTTCAGGGGCGGACTGGGATGCTCTCAGGTTGCTGTTGCGCATGATCCCTTCGATGATCGGTACTGGTGTCATCAGATGAGCCTGCATCATGGCGCTTGCTCGCGTTGCGTCACGGGCAAGGATAGCTTCTACCAGTTCGCTGTGCTCTTGACGTTTCAGGGACAAGGCCTCCTCGGATAGCACCGTGCGCCGCAGCCACAGCTGGCGATAGCGCTCGGCCTGATCGAACAGATAGGCGCGCGCCTGCAGCAGGTGTCTAGACCCACAGCCGGAGGCTATAGCTGTATGGAAGGCCTTGTGTCGGGCATCCCATATTTCCAGCATCTGCTCCTGGGTCTTGACCTCCATTACCTTGGCCAATGTATGCGAATAGGCCAACACCTGGGCCTCCCAGGCGTCATCGCCGCGTTCGATGGCGAGCTTAAGTACCAGCGCTTCGAGATTGGCCCGTGCGTCATAGATGTCCTGCATTTCGCTCAGCGACATAGGAGCGACGCGGTAGCCACGCTGACTGATAGCTACTACCAGATTTTCCGCAATCAGATGCGATAGCGCTTCACGCAGAGGGCCTACGCCTAGGTCGTAGCGCTCCTTAAGCGCAGTCATTCGCAGTTTTTCTCCGGGCTTGAACATGCCCTGAATTATGTCCCGCTTGAGCCACTCATAGCCGCTGACTGCTGAGTTTTGGCGGGGGGCGAGCGTATCCATAAACCATGCTCCTCAACGGGTTTTATCCATCATACGCAACTGCAGAAATATTTACTAAGTGGAGATGCAGTTGCCGAGTGTCGCTATTTTATAAAAGCGTAGACATTTTTATAAAATAGCTATATTTTTAGTCCGGCTGTTCTGGTAAATCTCGGGGCGGCGTACAGACAATTTTTTCGTCAGGACTCTGCCATGAATGCCTTTACCCAGCTCAAAGATCTTGTGATGCCGCTACCGACCGCCGTTAAGGGGTTTTCTCTTTCACCCTCCGCTCAGTCGCCCCGTTTGTTCGAGCTGACCTTCACTAAGGCGACGATAGAGGCTTTCTGTGTAGCAGTGGCCGAGTGGCCGGTGCAGGCGCTGGAATACAAGTCCTTCTTGCGATTTCGCTTCGCCAAAATTCTTGACGATCTCTGCGGTAACAGCCTGCGCCCGGTGCTACTCAACGCCCTAATGGATCGTGCCACCGGAGGGCTGTTAATCAAGCAGGAGGCCCTGAATGATGTGGCACAAGCTGATGATATGGTCAAATTCTCGACTGCTGTGGCCCACCTGCTGGGGCGGTCGAACTTTGATGCGATGAGCGGCCAGTTCTACGCACGCTTCGTGGTCGAGAACGTCGATAATTCGGACAGCTACCTGCGCCAACCTCACCGGGTAATGGAGTTGCACAACGATGGTACTTTCGTCGATCAGATCACCGACTACGTGCTGATGATGAAGATCGATGAGCAGAATATCGAAGGTGGCAACTCGCTGATCCTGCATCTGGACGACTGGGAGGATCGCCATGCTTTCTTCCATCATCCGCTAGCACGGCGCGTCATGCGCTGGACCGCGCCGCCGAGTAAAAGGGTCGATACGGACGTGTTCCATTCGATCTTTGATGTCGACGCCGAAGGGCGGCCGACTATTCGCTATATCGATCAATTTGTTCAGCCCAAAGACTTCGACGAGGGCAACTGGCTGACCGACCTGTCTATCTCCCTGGAGGGCAGTAAACAGAAGCTTTCCGTGCCGGTGCCAGTTGGCTGCTTCCTGCTGATTAATAACCTGTATTGGCTGCATGGCCGCGATCGTTTCACCCCTCACCCTGGGCTGCGCCGTGAACTGATGCGCCAGCGCGGTTACTTCAGTTACCCCAAACTCGGCCATCAGCAAGGCCAATAATTGCCATTAATTGAACAGGGGCTGCGCGGTTTAGCCCTTGTCGTTTGTCCACGGGGCAAAACAGATCGAGTAGAGGTGATAGCGGTGTACGATTTTGTGATCATCGGGGGCGGCATTATCGGCATGTCGACTGCCATGCAATTAATCAAGGCCTACCCAGAGTCGAAAATCTTGTTGCTCGAGAAAGAGTCCGGGCCAGCTAAGCATCAGACGGGGCACAATAGCGGGGTCATCCACGCCGGCGTCTACTACACGCCGGGTAGCTTGAAGGCGAAGTTCTGCCTGGAAGGCAACCGTGCTACCAAATCGTTCTGTAACGAGCACGGCATTATCTACGATGAGTGCGGTAAGTTGCTGGTCGCCACCAATGAGGTGGAAATGCAGCGCATGCGCGCGCTTTGGGAGCGCACTGCAGCCAATGGTCTGGAGCGCGAGTGGCTGTCTGCGGAGCAACTGAAGGAACGCGAACCGAACATCACCGGAATCGGCGGGATCTTCGTGCCCTCCAGTGGTATCGTTAACTATGCCGAGGTCACCGCTGCCATGGCTCGCGAGTTCCAGAGGCACGGTGGCGAGATTCGCTACGACAGCGAAGTCATCGGCCTGGAAGAGCGCGCCACGGAGATGCGGGTTAAAACCCAGCATGAAGAAGTCATTGCACGCTTTTTGGTGACCTGCTCGGGTCTGATGGCCGACCGCATTGTATGTCTACTGGGCTTAGATCCTGGCTTTAGCATTTGCCCGTTCCGTGGCGAATACTATTTGCTGCCTGAGCAGCACAACCGGATCGTCAATCACCTGATCTACCCGATTCCCGATCCCTCCATGCCGTTCCTCGGCGTGCACCTGACGCGAATGATCGACGGCAGTGTGACAGTCGGTCCCAATGCTGTGCTGGCACTCAAGCGTGAGGGCTATCGCAAGCGTGACATATCTTTGTCCGACACGTTCGCAATGCTCACCAATCCGGGCATTCTTAAAGTGCTCAAGGACAATCTGCGGCCCGGCCTGATCGAGATGAAAAACTCGCTGTTCAAGCGTGGTTATCTACAGCAAGTACGCAAGTACTGCCCCAGCTTAACGCTGCAGGATCTCAAGCCTTACCCGGCCGGCGTCCGCGCCCAAGCGGTTTCAGCGGACGGCAAGTTGATCGAGGACTTCCTGTTCCGCAATACCCGCCGTAGCGTCAACGTCTGCAATGCACCATCGCCGGCGGCTACCTCTGCAATTCCCATAGGCGCCTACATCATCAAGCAGATTGATGCACAGCTGCAGGGGCTACCCAGGTTTGTAAAAAACCAACATCCCGCATGAGGCAGTGCGGGGCGAATTCGGCAGTGCACTGGAACGAACAAGACTGTGCGCAAGACGACAAGCCCCGCACCGGCTCAGTCTAATAGGCTATCGGCTAGTGCACTTAACGTCCCCGAGCCAAGTCATCGTTACTGAACTCGTTACCGAATTGAAGTGTGTGATTGTGATCAAAAGCCGGATGCCTACTTATAAGGCTACTCCCAGAAACCATGCTTGTTAGTCATATTGAGAGCGCCCCATGAACCAGTCAGTATCCTCGCTGCCAGAAAAAGACATTCAGTATCAACTGCACCCCTACACCAATGCTCGCCTTCATCAGGAGCTTGGCCCGCTGATCATCGAGCGCGGGGAGGGTATCTATGTTTATGACGATCAGGGCAAGGGTTATATCGAGGCGATGGCTGGGTTGTGGAGCGCCGCGCTTGGCTTTAGCAATCAACGTCTGATCAAGGCAGCTGAGCAGCAATTCAACACCCTGCCGTTTTATCACCTGTTCAGTCACAAATCGCATCGCCCGAGTATCGAGTTAGCCGAAAAGCTGATCGAGATGGCGCCGGTGCCTATGAGTAAGGTGTTCTTCACCAACTCCGGTTCCGAGGCTAACGATACTGTAGTGAAGATGGTCTGGTACCTCAATAACGCTCTAGGCAAACCAGCCAAGAAGAAGTTCATCAGTCGGGTCAACGGCTACCACGGCATCACCGTCGCCAGCGCAAGCTTGACTGGCCTTCCAGGCAACCAGCGCGGTTTCGACCTGCCGCTTCCAGGCTTCCTGCATGTCGGCTGCCCGCACCATTATCGTTTCGCCCTTGCCGGTGAAAGTGAAGAGCATTTCGCTGACCGCCTTGCCGTCGAGCTCGAGCAGAAGATTCTCGCCGAAGGCCCGGAGACTATCGCAGCGTTCATTGGCGAGCCATTGATGGGCGCTGGCGGTGTCATAGTGCCGCCTCGTACCTACTGGGAGAAGATCCAGAAAGTTTGCCGTAAGTACGACATCCTGGTTATCGCCGATGAGGTAATCTGTGGATTTGGGCGTACCGGGCAGATGTTTGGCAGCCAGACCTTTGGTATCCAGCCGGACATCATGGTGTTATCCAAGCAACTGTCATCTTCTTATCAGCCGATAGCGGCGATTCTGATCAATGCCCCAGTATTTGAGGGCATCGCTGATCAGAGCCAAGCGCTTGGCGCGCTTGGGCATGGGTTCACCGGCAGCGGTCATCCGGTAGCTACTGCCGTGGCCTTGGAGAACCTGAAGATTATTGAAGAGGAGAGCCTGGTCGAGCATGCGGCGCAAATGGGCCAGTTGTTGCGCAGCGGCCTACAGCATTTCATCGATCATCCCTTGGTGGGCGAAATTCGCGGTTGTGGACTGATCGCTGCGGTAGAACTAGTTGGCGATCGCGTGAGCAAGGCGCCGTATCAGGCGCTAGGCACCCTCGGACGCTACATGGCCGGCAGAGCCCAGGAACACGGCATGATTACTCGCGCCATGGGTGATGCCGTGGCCTTCTGCCCGCCGTTAATCGTCAACGAACAGGAAGTCGGAATGATTGTAGAGCGCTTTGCCAGGGCGCTGGACGACACCACTCAGTGGGTTGGTTAGATCAATCCGGGGGAGGAGAGAATTGCTTTTATGTGGCTCTCCTCGGCTTAAATTCATAGCTTGGAAAATAGCTGAGCAGCACTGAATGCAGTCTGCGAAGGAGCACGCCATGCAACTCAAAGATACCCAATTGTTCCGCCAACAGGCTTATATCGACGGAACCTGGTTGGACGCGGACAGCGGCCAGACCATTCAGGTCACCAATCCGGCCACCAACGAAGTTATGGGTAGTGTGCCGAAGATGGGGGCAGCGGAAACCCGTCGAGCCATCGAAGCAGCAGATCATGCCCTGCCAGCCTGGCGTGCACTGACAGCTAAAGACCGCGCCAACAAACTGCGCCGCTGGTTTGAACTGATGATTGAAAACCAGGACGACCTGGGTCGTCTCATGACCATGGAGCAAGGTAAGCCACTTGCCGAAGCCAAGGGCGAAATTGCTTTCGCGGCGTCCTTCCTTGAGTGGTTCGCCGAAGAAGCCAAGCGCGTGTATGGCGACGTAATTCCCGGCCACCAACCGGACAAACGCCTGATCGTGATCAAACAGCCCATCGGCGTAACGGCAGCGATTACACCCTGGAACTTCCCGGCAGCCATGATCACCCGTAAAGCCGGCCCGGCCCTGGCCGCCGGTTGTACCATGGTGCTCAAGCCAGCGTCGCAAACGCCTTATTCGGCGCTGGCGTTGGCAGTGCTGGCCGAGCGTGCCGGGATCCCCAAAGGCGTGTTCAGTGTAATCACTGGCAGTGCTGGCGAAGTCGGCAGCGAACTGACTAGCAACCCGATCGTGCGCAAGTTGAGCTTTACTGGCTCCACCGAAATTGGTCGCCAGCTAATGGCCGAATGTGCCAAGGACATTAAAAAGGTGTCGCTAGAACTGGGCGGAAACGCGCCGTTCATCGTATTCGATGATGCCGACCTTGATAAGGCAGTGGAAGGCGCACTGATCTCCAAATACCGCAACAATGGCCAGACCTGCGTGTGCGCCAACCGCCTGTATATCCAAGACGGCGTATACGATGCCTTCGCCGAGAAGCTGAAAATCGCGGTAGCTAAGTTGCAGATTGGTAACGGTTTGGACGAAGGTATCACCACCGGCCCTCTGATCGATGCCAAGGCGGTGGCCAAGGTCCAGGAGCACATTGCCGACGCCATTAGCAAGGGTGCCAAGCTACTCGCTGGTGGTAAGCCGCACGCCCTCGGTGGCACTTTCTTCGAGCCGAGCATCCTCATTGACGTACCGAATAACGCCGCCGTAGCCAAGGAAGAAACCTTCGGTCCGCTGGCGCCGCTGTTCCGTTTTAAGGACGAGGCCGACGTGATCGCGATGTCCAATGACACCGAGTTCGGCCTGGCCTCGTACTTCTATGCCCGCGATATGGGGCGCGTGTTCCGTGTGGCCGAAGCCCTAGAATACGGTATGGTCGGCGTCAATACTGGGCTGATCTCCAATGAAGTTGCGCCTTTCGGTGGTATCAAGGCATCCGGCCTGGGTCGCGAAGGATCCAAGTACGGCATTGAGGATTACCTGGAGATCAAGTACCTCTGCCTGGGTGGTATCTAAGAGCCCGGCGAATAGGCACGTGATTCTCGCTCAGGCCCCACTTGGCGAGCATCATTAATCTTGGCCCGGTCTATAAAACCCGGGCATGCTACATCGGTTGTGGCGCAGACAAAGATTGACGCGGGCTATTTCTACGTCACCGTCTACTTCTCACGGCTGTTGCCGCGCAACCAGAGTCTGGAGGCCTGTATCCGCGTCGACAGCGCCCCCTGTTCGAGCTAGGTGCCTAACATTTCTAACGATTGAGCGTTGCGCGGAGTCCTACACCTAGGCTCTGCGCCTTTTTAATCCCGCCGCGCTAGATTAGGCGAAGTAATGCTGCCTTCACAGCCAGTCCTGCTGGTATGGATAAAGGTGATATCCATCACCTATGCCATGTTAGGGGCGACGGTGAACTCTCTCTAAGATGGTTTGGTGCGATGATTTAAGGCGCCCCAGCGACCGTTGATTGCATCCAATGTGCTCATTAGCTTTTCTGTTCGAGCTGGCTGTTCCTGTGCGAATAGATCCTGTGTGTACTCATCACGCTTACACAGGTCTAGCAGCAACACTTGGGCTTTGGCATAGCTGAAACCCTCTCGTTACAGCCTTTTGATTCCCTCCTGTGCCGCTGCAATGATCAAACGCGTGTCATCGGTCGGGTAGGGCAGTTGGCAAAGCAGGCCGTTGGCGTACTTACCATCATTGAATTCGCTCGGTCGCAATCAGGCGAGCATTCGGGGCTTGGATCACGATCCCTCCAGTCGTAATAGCCACTGGCAGAAATCTTCAAGCAGAGGCACATAAGGTCGTAAGAACTGCGTAGCTGGTGACCCCGTCTTCCGTGCCATGAAAGTTGACCTGACCAACCGCTATCCGTCAGTCGGTGAGGCGAAGCAACTTCCTTTATGGCATGGTGCCACAGTCCCTTATTACGGAACGTGTAGTACCCGCATTGATTTCGTAGGGCGAGCAGCAGTGCCGCGTGATGAAGTGAAAGGCTTGGTCGCTTGCCCGACCTTCTACACGTAGGATCGCTATGGCATGTCCATGTCCTGTCAGCAACAGCAACAGCAACAGCAACAGCAATTGCTTATGGCTTGGGATCGACAGTATCCTTCCACCTGCAGCAACTGACCCACATCATGATTCTCGCCCTGGTCGCTCTCAGCCTCGACCTGTTGGTGGGCGTGACCGGCATGGTCAGCCTGGCCCAGGCGGCCTTCTTCGGCATCGCCGGCTACAGCCTGGTGTTGTTCGCCCCGGAGTTCGAGGCGGTGAACTTCTGGCTGGCGCTGCTGCTGTGCCTGGGCGTCAGCGCCGCAGCTGCGCTGCTGATGGGCCTGCTGATCATCCGCACCTCGGGCATCTTCTTCATCATGGCGACCATCGCCTTCTCGCAGATGCTCTATTACCTGTTCCACGACTCGGCCTTCGCCGGCGGCTCGGACGGCATCTACCTGTTCCTCAAGCCCGAGGTGGCCATCGCCGGGGTGCATCTGCTCGACCTGGAGAACCCGCGCAGCCTGTTCTACCTGGTGCTCGGCTCCCTGGTGCTGGTCTATCTGCTGCTGCGCACCTTCCTGCGCGCGCCGTTCGGCCGGGTGCTGCTGGGCATCAAGCACAACGAGGAACGGGTCCGTTCCATGGGCTACAACCCGCTGTTCTACAAGCTGGCGGCCTTCGTCATTGCCGGCACCATCGCCGGCTACGCCGGCATGCTCTCGGCCACCCAATACGGTTTCGTCAGCCCCGACCAGGTCGGCTGGCAGCTCTCGGCCCACGCCCTGGTGATGGTCATCCTCGGTGGCATGGGCAGCCTGTTCGGCGCCATCTTCGGCGCCTTCGCCTTCGAGGGCCTGCACCATCTGTTCGCCGGCCTGACCCCGCACTGGGAGCTGCCCATGGGGCTGGTGGTCATCGCCATGGTTCTGTTGCTGCCGCGCGGTCTCGCCGGGTTGCTGCTGCAGCTCTGCGACCGGCGCACAGCCACGGCCTGCGACGCAAGTACGGTATCCACCCCCGACGCGATGAAGAAGGAGGCCGGCGTATGACCGCCCATGTTCTAGAAACCCGCGGACTGAGCAAGGCCTTCGGCGGCCTGCGTGCGGTCAACGACATTTCCCTGAGCGTGGCGCCCTGCGAGGTACACGCGATCATCGGCCCCAACGGCGCCGGCAAGAGCACCATGGTCAATCTGCTGTCCGGCCATCTTCAGCCCAGCGCCGGGCAGATCCTCTTTCACGGCCGCGACATCACCGGCTTGGCGCCCAACCGGGTGTCGCACCTGGGCATCGGCCGCAGCTTCCAGCGCACCAACATCTTTCCCAGCTTCACCTGCCTGGAAAACTGCTGGCTGGCGGCGCAGTCGCGGCTGAAGAACTCCTTTCGTTTCTTCCGCCGCTGCGAGGCCTATGTCGAGGTACGCGAGCGCGCCGAACGGGCGCTGGAGCTTTGCGGCCTGGCCGCCCACCGCGACACCCTGGCCGATGCCCTGAGTTATGGCGAGCAACGCCAACTGGAGATCGGCATGGTACTGGCCACCGAGCCGAGCTTCCTGCTGCTCGACGAACCCATGGCCGGCATGGGCAAGGACGAATCGGCGCGGGTGGTCGAACTGCTCGCCAGACTGTCGCAGCAGTACGCCATGGTCCTGGTCGAGCACGACATGGATGCGGTGTTCAGCATCGCCCACCGTCTCACCGTGATGGTCAACGGCGAGCTGCTGGCCAGTGGCCCGCTGGACCAGGTGCGCAACGATCCGGCGGTACAGCAGGCCTATCTGGGCGACGGCGAGGAGCAATTCTGATGAGCGCACAAGCCCTGGTGCAGGCCACCGGCCTGCACACCTATTACGGCAACAGTCATGTGCTGCATGGCGTCGACCTGCAGATCCAGCCGGGCGAGACCCTGGCGCTGATGGGCCGCAACGGCATGGGCAAGAGCACCACCATTCGCTCGTTGCTCGGCCTGACGCCGGCGCGCCGCGGCGAGGTGCTGATCCGCGGCGAGCGCTGCAGCGGCCGCGCCACCCACCAGATCATCCGCCGCGGTATCGGCTATGTGCCAGAGGGCCGCGGCATGTTCCCCAACCTGAGCGTGCGCGAGAGCCTGATCATGGCCGCCCGCCCGGGCCTGGACGGGCGCCGCGACTGGAACCTGGAGCGGGTGCTGGCGACCTTCCCGCGCCTGGCCGAGCGCTTCTCCCACCTGAGCGGCAACCTTTCCGGCGGCGAGCAGCAGATGGTCGCCATCGGCCGCGCGTTGCTGACCAACCCCGAACTGATGATCCTCGACGAGGCCACCGAGGGCCTGGCGCCCTTGATCCGCAAGGAGATCTGGGACGTGATCCGCCTGACCAAGGCCAGCGGTATCGCCACTCTGGTGGTGGACAAGAACGTCAACGTGCTGCTCGACCTGACCGACCGCAGCATGATCATGGTCAAGGGACGGGTGGTGTTCGACGGGCCCAGCGTCGAGCTGAAGTGCCAGCCGCAGATCCTCCAGGAACATATTGGCCTGTGACGCCGGGGAGACTGACGATGAACGAGAAGACCGACGCCCCTGCCCGAAACTGGCAGAAGCCGCTGGCGGCGTTGCTGCAAGCGACGGCGGCGCTGGCCGCAGCCGGCCTGCTGCTGTTGGACAGCGGCCTGCACGGCCCACTGGCGGCCCTGGCGCTGGCCGGCGTCGCCCTGGCCGGCCTGCTCTACCACAGGTTGCCGCCGATCCTGGTCGAGTTGCCGCCACCAGCGCCAGCGCCAGCGCCGCCACCGGCGCCTGAGCCTGAACCGCCGGTGCTGCTGGCGGCGCCTGCTCCCGAGCCGCCTTCCGACCCTGGCCTGCCGCTACGCGCACCCCTGGCGAAGTTGCTCGAGAGCATCCTGCGCACCGAGCAGGACATGCTCTTCGCCACTGAACTGGCGCGCGCGGGCGGAGAAAAGGTGCAGTTCAGCGCCGCCAGCATCCAGGCCTGCGAGGCGGCGATCCGCGAGCTGGCCGGCTACATGGGCACCATCGATCAGGTATTCGACGAACTGTCGCAACAGTCGATGCGCATCGGCGCCATCGTCGGCAGCATCCAGGACATCGCCAAGCAGACCAACCTGCTGGCGCTCAACGCGGCCATCGAGGCGGCCCGCGCCGGTGAGCATGGCCGCGGCTTCGCCGTAGTCGCCGACGAAGTGCGTCACCTGGCCCAGCGCGCCAACGAGTCCAGCGGCGAGATCCAGCAGATCGCCGGCAGCCTGCAGAAGTCGGCGCAGGAGGCGCGGACGGGAGTCGAACACATCGGCCAGTCCACCAGCACCGGCCTGGAGAAGTCCGCCGCGGCCCTGGGCGCCATGGCAGAGATGCGTGCCGGCGCCGCGGTGCGGCTGGAGACGGTCGAGCGCATCGTTCGGCGCCTGAATGAGCAGCGCACCTTGACCCAGGACATGGTCGAGCTGCTGGGTTAGCGGGCTATCGCTGAAGTGGGCACCTTGCGACCCCATCGTTGTGACGCAGTCTTCGTCAGCCGATTCGACTGGCTGTGGAATCACGATCTGCAGCAAGACCTGAACTTGGCCTACAGCCGTTTAGGCTGGAAAGCGGCCCTGGCCGCATGACTCCGCCATTGCCGTGGACGTGATGCCTTCTCGCCTGGAGTTGGCTCGCAGGGTGGGCACAACGCCCATCTTCAATAGCCGGGTAGCAGATCCGGCTACGCGTAGTCGCGCAATCACTGACGCAGCTGCGCAGCGCAGTCCCATTCTGCGTATGCCCGGAGCTGCCGACTGAATGCGGTCGCGTCACACAATTTTCCTACTGTCTAAAAGGTCTAGAAATGAGTGCACAACTGGTAATCGACAATATCAAGCTGGACGCTACCGGAGGCAAGACGATCCAACGGCTTGACCCTGTGTCCGCCAAACTGGTCAGCACTGCGGCTGCCTGCACCCTGGAAGACGCAAAACGGCTCGCGGCCTCATCCGAGCGAGCATTCCGCAAATGGTCCAAGACCGGACCGACCGAGCGGCGTCGTCTCCTGCTCGCAGCAGCGGATGTCCTCGAGGCCAAGATGTCGGAATTCTGCCGGATCATGGCTGAGGAAATTGGCGCATCGCAGCTCTGGGCGCAGTTCAACGTAGGTGCATCGGCGAATCTGCTGCGCGAGGCTGCAGCGCTCACTACTCAAATCAAGGGTGAGACGATTCCAACCGATAAGCTTGGCGCTTTCTCGTTGACGCTTCGCCAGCCGGTGGGCACCGTGCTGAGCATTGTGCCGTGGAATGGGCCGGTGATCCTGGGGGCTCGCGCTATCGCGTATCCGCTGGCGTGCGGCAATACCGTGATCTTCAAAGGCTCGGAAAACAGTCCTCGCACTCATGCCCTTGTGGCCGATGCCTTCATTGAGGCAGGCCTGCCGGCGGGTGTGCTCAATTTCCTGATTACCGCGCCCGAAGACGCATCGGCTGTCACCGAAGCGTTGGTGGCCCACGATACCGTGCGCCGGGTCAACTTCACGGGCTCCACCAAGGTCGGCCGCATGATCGCCGAAACCTGTGCGTCCCATCTCAAGCGCTGTTTGTTGGAGTTGGGTGGCAAGGCTCCTTTCGTAGTGCTGGAGGATGCCGATATCGACGGCGCAGTGAATGCCGCAGTATTCGGCTCGTTCCTGTATCAAGGGCAAATCTGCATGTCGACCGAGCGTTTCGTGGTCGATCAGCGTGTTGCCGACGAATTCGTGAGTAAGTTTTCCGAGCGAATCGGCAAACTGGAGCTTGGCGACCCCACCGCATCTCCGACCTGCGTAGTCGGACCGGTCATCGCCCAGGGCTCGGTAAAGCGGATCAACCATCTGATCGAAGATGCGCTCGGCAAAGGGGCTGTCATCGCCGCGGGCGGTATCGCCGACAGTGCCTTGATGCAGCCCACGCTAGTCGACCGCGTGACCAAGGACATGGAAATCTACGACGAGGAAACCTTTGGTCCTATTACCACGATCGTTCGTGTCGACGGGGCAGAGGAGGCGTTGGAAGTGGCCAATGACACGGCTTATGGCCTCTCATCTGCAATTTTCAGCGCCAATGTCTCCAAAGCGCTTGAGCTGGCAAGTCGGTTGGATGCAGGTTGTGTCCACATCAACGGCGCCACCGTACAAAACGAAGCGCAGGCCCCCTATGGTGGTATGAAGCAGAGTGGATACGGCCGTTTCGATGGAAGCGCTGTGATTGACGAGTTCACAGAAATCAAGTGGGTCACTGTTGAGCCATCTGATCAGCCTTATCCCTTCTGATGTTTCGGGGCCGGCGGAGCAAGTGGATTCGCCGGTTCACGCGCGTTCGCATCATTTCTCCCAGATGATCGTAAAACGCTCGGATCCACGGCCAAGCGCGTCTTGCCGCGAAAGTGTTGCACGCGTGATAACAAATTGTAGCGGTGCGCGGTCGCCGGCTTTGTGTACGAGCAGGAAAAACGCGCGCTGATCTGACAATCGCCGTGGCCGCAGCTGTTGGCTTCAATGGCTGCTGTGGCGAGTAGTGACAAAGCGGTTGAGCAAGCGGTGCACCATGAACACGACGAACAGGGTCAACAGCACCGAGACACACACCGAACTCAGCCGGTAGAGGGTCGCAAATATGATGTCGTGGCTGGGCGTAAGCGACTGGCCGAACAGGATGGCCAGGGTGGTCAAAGCGCCGAAGCCGACGCCGGGCACCCCCTTTTCCAGCATGTGCCAGCGCGCGCAGACCATGGCGGCGATCCATAGCAGCAGGGCGACCAGCGGCAGTAGGTCGTGGTGATCATAGAGCAGCAGCATGATCAGCAGGGCAATCACGCAGCCGAGCAGGGTGCCATGCGCACGGGTACGGCCGGCGAAGCGTGAGCCGTTCCAGTGCATGGGAAACAACAGCAGGATGCTGGCGACCTGAGCCGACAGCGAGTCCTGCAGATCCAGGCACTGGAATACGCTGAACGACAGCGTCGCCACCGTTGCCCCGAGCAGTGCCTCGTGGCGCCGACTGGCGCGGTCTTTGGGCGGCGGCGTGCGTGCGGGGCGCGGCTCGCAGTCGGGAAACAGGTAGAACATCAGCACGGCGATCGCTGCGGCCAGCACGATGGCCAGGCCATTGCTCCCAAGCATGGCGATGACGTCGGTGTGCGGGTAGCTGGCGAAGTTCAGCTGGATCGACAGAAATACTGCGCCGAGGGCGCCGAACAGGAAGTTCGGGCCGCTGGCCATCAGCGCGAAACGGTAGAGAAACAGCAAGAACACCAGCGGAATCATCAGCAGCGGTCGGCCGCCGAACAGACCGTAGAGCAACGCGACCTCCAGGCTGACGACCAGTCCCTGGGTGAAGAACTGGCGCATCAGGTGGGCAGTCAGGCGCGGCACCAGGCCGAGCAGTAGCATCGGATAGACGCAGAAGAAGGCACCGTACTGCAGGTCGAACAGCTTGCACAGGACAAAGGCCAGACTGCCGCCAGTGGCGATGCGCAGACACTGGCGCAGGTCGTTCTTGCCCAGTGACAAACGGGGCGCTGTGGCCCTTTCGGCAAGTGTGTGTGCCGCCGCGGAGGGTTCAGTAGACATAGTGCAACCAACTGATCAGGCGGATCTGCAGCGTAGCGGCGAGGTTCACCAGCGGGTTGTCGAAGGGCTTCAGCTGAACCGTGGCCTTAGCCCCGGTGGGCAGCAGGAACGGCAGCTCTTCATCGAGTGCCAGGTGCACGCGTTGTCGTTGCGCGTCGCGAACCCAGCGCTCGGATTGCGCGGGCGTTGCCAGCTCGCCGTTGGCATCGATCTGGCCTTCCCGGACTCCGGCGTCGAAATGACTGACCCGGGCGCTGAACAGCTCGCCTGGACGGGCGTCGAATACGACCACGGCTGGGGTGTCGACGCCGATGTAGCGCAGGGACTTCTCGCGGAAGTCGGCGATGATGTCCAGGCGGTCCTCGACCAGAGCGGCCACCGGCGTTCCTGCCGCGACGAAGGTGCCGGGGGTGAGCTGCAGGTTGCTGAGCACGCCGCCACGTTCGGCGCGAACCTCGCTGTAGTCCCGCTGCAGGTGCGCCCGGAGCAGTGCATTGCGGGCTTGGCGTAGCCGTAGATTGGCACCGTCGGCGCCGCCGCGACGGGCCTGCAGTTCACGGACTCTGGCCTGCGCCGTACGCAGTTGGGCCTGGGCCATCAGATGCTGCGCTTCGGCCGCATCGTAGGCCTGGCGCGAGACATGCTGGCGTTCGAGCAGGCGCGACAGGCGTAGGGCCTGAGCGCCCGACTCGTTCGACTTGGCTTGGGCCGCGCTGACCTCGGCACGGGCGGCGGCCAGCAGGGCATCGAGTTCAGTGTTGTCCTGGTGTGCCTGTTCGAGCGCCAACTCGGCCCGCTGCACCTCCAGCTCGAATGGCTGCGGATCGAGGCGAAACAGTAACTGGCCAGGTTGTACGTACTGGTTATTGCTCACCGCCAGCTCACTGACCTGGCCTGCGACCCGCGGCGCGACCTTCAGTACCGGTCGGGTCAACTGCGCCTGTGGTGTCAACGGCATGCTCAGGTCGGCGGTTAGGAAGTAGATGAAGCAACAGGCTAGGGCCGAGATAGCGATTTGAACCCAGCGGGCAAATCGTTGATCGGGAGTCATGAATACCTCGGTTAAGCAAAGCGTCGGGGGACGGGCGCACGCTGGAAAGTCCGGGCCGGCCCGCGAAGGCGGCAGTATATTTCCCATGCTTTCATGCAAAAATAGCCGTCTTATGCAAAGAACACTTACTAAATAGGTAACAGTCAGATGGATGTTTTTCAGGCAATGCGGGTGTTTACTCGCGTGGTGGACGCGGGCACCTTCACGGCTGCTGCACAGACGCTGGGCTTGTCCACCGCGCAGGTGTCGCGGCAGGTGTCCGAACTCGAAAGTCATCTGCAGGCACGCCTACTGCAACGTACCACCCGCCGGCTGGGGCTGACCGAGGTAGGCAGCCGTTACCTGGAGCGCTGTCGGCATATTCTCAGCGAGCTGGAAGACGCTGGCGCCGAGGCCGGTGGTGCCTACCTGATGCCCAGGGGGCGCCTGCGGGTGCACGCGATCACCGGTTTGGGCACCCATCTACTTGCACCCTTGGCCGCCCGCTATAGCGAGCTCTACCCGGAAGTGAACCTTGAGCTGACGCTCTCCCAGCGCCACCCTGACCTGCTCGAGGAGGGGCAGGATGTGGTCATTACTCTGGCCCGGGAGTTGCCCGACTCCGAACTGGTCGCTCAACTGCTCGGCACTACCTACAGCGTGGTCTGTGCGGCGCCGAGCTACCTGGGGCAGCACGGTATTCCGATGACTCTCGACGAGCTGAGCCAGCATCGCTGCCTGCGCCTGCTCGACCCGGTTTTTGGCGACAGCTGGACCTTTACCGACAACGGCGTCGAGCGGGCGATCCGTCTGGGAGAAACATTTCAGGTCAACGTCGCCGAGGCGATGGCCCAGGCGGCAGGAGAGGGTATGGGTATTTGCGTACTGCCGGACCTGATAGCGGCCAAGGCCTTCGCACAGGGCCGACTGGTACGCCTGCTGGCCGAACATCGCCTGCACGAGCGGGGTATCTATGCGCTGTACCCGTCGCGGCGCTTTCTCGATGCCAAGGTGAGAACCTGGGTGGAGTTCCTCAAGGAGCAATTACCCCTGGTATTCCGCGGTAATCGAACCCTGGTGGAAAACCCCACCTATTGGGCGTGACCCTGGGAGCAAACCGGTGTGGCCAGGGTTGATGCCCTGTCGCTTAGCGCTCTTCGATTATTACGCTAAAGGCAAAACTACCTTGCCTGGAGTTCGCTGTTTCTTGCCGGAACCACTCCTTAAGCTGATGCTCATCGAGTCATTACGAGGTGCAGCATGAAAGCAAGATACTGGATGATCGGCGTGACACTTGTCGCTCAGTGGGCAGTCGCCGACGATGCGCAGCCATACCATTATGGCCAGGCCATGGATGTCGCCAGGGTCATTTCGATCGAGATGCCTCAGGGCTGTGAGGTGGGCGAGGCGACCATGGTCTATGAGGATTCACACGGCGAGATCCATACCCTGGTGTATCTGCGCCAGGGCGAGAGCTGCGTGTATTGAGTCCGTCGCAGGACTCGGCAGTCAGCCCGATCCCTCATGGCAGGCAATGGGCTGTCAGGCACTTCGGGCGCCGTCAGTCCGCAAATAGCTCGAACATCAGTTGCCTGAGCCAGCGGTTGGCGGAGTCTCGGTGATACTTGGCGTGCCAGAACAGGTTGATATCGATTTCCGGTAGCTGCACGGGGTGGGGCAGGGCCACCAAACCGAAGGGCTGGACGCAGCACTCGGCAAAGCGCTCGGGTACCGTGGCCAGCAGATCGGTGCGCTGGAGAATATGGCCCACAGCGACGAAGTGCGGCACTTCGAGACGGATGTCCCGCTCTATCCCCAGACGCGCCATGTGTGCGTCCACTTCGCCGTGGCCGGTGGTGGCGGCGATGACCCGCACATGACCGTGAGCGCAGAAGCGCTCCAGCGTGAGCGGCTCGCTGGTGACGGGGTGGTCCTTGCGACACATGCATACGTAACGATGATGGAACAGACGGCGAGTGAAGAAGCCTGCCTGCAGGTGTGGCAGCAGGCCTACGGCGAGGTCGACGGTGCCGCTCTGCAGCGCCTCGATCAGGGATACGGAGGTGTTGCGCACGGTACTGATGCGGCAGCCTGGTGCCAGGCGGGAGAGGGCATCCATCAGGCGCGGGGTGAAGTAGATTTCACCGATATCGGTCATCGCGATGGTGAAGGTGCGTTCGCTGGTTAGCGGGTCGAAACTGTCTTGGCGACTCAGCGCCTCGCGCAGGGTATGGATGGCCAGCGACACTGGCTCAGCAAGTTGCTGGGCGTAGGGGGTAGGCTCCATACCCTGATAGGTACGCACGAACAGGTCGTCCTGCAGGGCTGTACGCAGGCGCCTGAGGGCGTTGCTCACGGTGGGCTGGGTCAGACCCAGGCTTTCCGCGGCGGTGGAGACGCGGCGGTCGATCAGCAACTGGTTGAACACCACTAGCAGGTTCAGATCCAGGTCGCGCAGGTCCATGGTCTGCCTCATAGGTTGGTAGGAATATTCAGGTTTGAAATAGTTTGTATGCAGGCTGCGGTATTTATCAATATTTCTCGTGCGCCCATGATGACTTCACTCCAACAACAACATCATGGGTACAAACATGATCACCAAGCCTGCCCTGCGTATCGGCATCATCGGCGGCGGTATTTCCGGCGTCGCCCTGGCACTGGATCTGTGCCGCCATTCCCATCTCGACGTCCAGCTCTTCGAATCCGCACCGGCCTTCGGTGAGGTGGGAGCGGGCGTTTCCTTCGGTGCTAACGCGGTGCGAGCCATTGCCGGTCTCGGCATTGCAGAGCCTTACGCCCAGGTTGCCGATCGCACCCCCGAGCCCTGGCAGGACGTGTGGTTCGAATGGCGCCGCAGCGTCGACGCCGGTTACATTGGCGCGAGCGTGGCTCCTGGCGTGGGGCAGTCTTCGGTGCACCGGGCGGATTTCCTCGACGTGCTCGCCAGCCGACTGCCGGAGGGCATTGCCCGATTCAATAAGCGCGCCGTGGGCGTGGAGCAGCACGGCGATGAGGCCTGTGTGCGCTTTACCGACGGTAGTGAATATCGCGGTGACTTGCTGATCGCCGCCGATGGCATCAAATCGGCTATTCGTGGCCATGTCCTCGAGGGTATCGGGGCCCCGCCCGCCGTGCCGCGCTTCAGTGGTACCTGCGCCTACCGTGGCATGATCGATAGCCTGCACCTGCGCGAGGCCTACCGTGCCGCTGGCGTTGACGAGCACTTGGTGGACGTGCCGCAGATGTACCTGGGCCTGGATGGCCACATCCTTACCTTTCCGGTTAAGCGGGGGCGCATCATCAACGTGGTGGCCTTCGTATCTGACCGCAGTCAGCCCGCGCCCACCTGGCCCGAGAATTCGCCCTGGGTTCGTCAGGCCAGCCAGCGTGAGATGCTCGACGCCTTCGTCGGCTGGGGCGATGCTGCGCGAATCCTGCTGGAGTGCATTCCCTCGCCAACCTACTGGGCTCTGCACGACCTCGCCGAGCTACCTGGTTATGTCCACGGCCGTGTGGCGCTGATCGGCGATGCCGCCCACGCGATGCTGCCGCACCAGGGCGCCGGGGCAGGGCAGGGGCTCGAGGACGCCTACTTCCTCGCCCGCCTGCTGGGAGATGTTCAGGTGAGTCGCGGCAACCTCGATGAGTTGCTGGCTGCCTACGACGCCTTGCGCCGCCCGCGTGCCTGCCGCGTGCAGCGTACCTCCTGGGAAGCCGGTGAACTTTACGAACTGCGTGACCCGGCAGTGGGTGATGACAAACAGGCGCTGGGAGCTACCTTGGCTAGCCGCTTCGACTGGTTGTGGAACCACGACCTCGACGCTGACGTGCGAGATGCCCGCGCTCGACTAGGTTGGACAGCCCTGAGCCACTGCGCCTAGTTGCGCGTCGTTCTACCGGAATCGGCCTCGATGCCGGTTCCGGCTCTATAACAATGACAAGAAGAGCTATGCCATGCGTGATATCGACGTTTCCGCCCTGCTTGACGGGGCCCGCTTCAATACCTTTCACGGGCGCGTGCTGTTCTGGTGCGCGCTGATCATTATCTTCGATGGCTATGATCTGGTTATCTACGGCGTGGTGCTGCCGTCGCTGATGCAAGCCTGGAACCTCTCTGCGCTGCAGGCCGGTCTGCTAGGCAGCTGCGCATTGGTGGGCATGATGCTCGGTGCACTGTTCTTCGGCCCACTGTCGGACCGGATCGGGCGCCGCAAGACCATCATGACCTGTGTGGTCCTGTTCAGCGGTTTTACCGTGATCAACGGATTCGCGCGCACTCCCGAGGAGTTTGCCATTTGCCGCTTTTTCGCCGGGCTTGGTATCGGTGGGGTGATGCCCAATGTGGTGGCGCTGATGAACGAGTACGCGCCGAAGAAAATCCGCAGCACCCTGGTGGCGATCATGTTCAGCGGTTACTCGGTGGGGGGCATGCTCTCTGCGGGTCTGGGCATGGCGTTGATGCCCAGCTGGGGCTGGCAATCGGTGTTCTTCGTGGCGGTTGTACCGCTGCTGGTGCTGCCGTTGCTGGTGCGCCAGCTGCCGGAGTCGTTGAACTTCCTGCTGCGCCAGGGGGAGGTCGAACGCGCCAAAGAGCTGCTGGCCAGGGCAGAGCCCGACTACGTGCCCAAAATGCACGACCGGCTCAATCTGGCAAAGGGGCAGGCGGGCAAGGTGGCCATCTCCCAGTTGTTCCAGGATGGTCGCGCACTGAAAACGCTGATGCTCTGGGTGGCCTTCTTCTGCTGCCTGCTGATGGTCTACGCCCTGAGTTCCTGGCTGCCGAAGCTTATGAACGCTGCCGGCTACGGCCTCAACTCCAGCCTGGCGTTCCTGCTGGTGCTGAACTTCGGCGCCATCTTCGGGGCAATCGGCGGCGGCTGGCTGGGAGATCGCATAGGCCTGGGTCGGGTACTCCTGGCGTTCTTCGCCACCGGTGCGCTGTCGCTGAGTCTATTGGCGCTGAAGTCACCGCTGCCGGTGCTCTACCTGCTGATCGGCGTGGCCGGGGCCTGCACTATCGGTACGCAGATCCTCGCCAATGCCTGCGCCGTGCAATTTTACCCCGCGCATATCCGCTCCACTGGTCTGGGCTGGGCGATGGGAATTGGCCGTATTGGCGCCATCATCGGCCCGTTGCTGGGCGGAGCTTTGCACGCCGCGCAACTGCCGTTGCAGGCGAGCTTTCTGGCGTTCGCGCTGCCGGGGCTGGTGGGCGCCGCCGCCATTATGGGTTTTCTCTGGCACCGGCCGGGTCAGGTCTGCACGCTGATGGAGAAACCTCTGGAATCGACTGCCGGCTGATCCACTGCTATCAGGAACTGAGCACCGCACCCATGTCGGGTGTGGTGCTCTGGTTGACCGCTCGCAACCGGCATATGGAACCACCATGGTCTCGGCTGCTATAGATGCCGATCCGCTGTGCGTAGTCGGATCCTAGGCTAGGCGTTGGATCATGAGAAAGCCTTGAGACTCGAAGCGGCTGCCAACTCGATGGTTAGCAGGTGCTGAGGCGCCGGTCATCACATCCATACTTTTCAATGAACGTGACGGTTGCGCTGCACGTAGCCGTACTGACAGATCTTGAGCAGATTAGCCGGATCATAATCAGGACGCCCCGTACGATGAGACCGGGCCTTGTCGAACCCCAACGCCTGAAGATCGCAGCCTGCGAAATGGGTGGGTGAAGTCCTGCACGGGATTATCAAAGCACAGAGAGTCATCGCTGCCGGCCACCAGTTCTTCACTGCCGCGAACATCGAGAGGCTGGTACATCTCGGAGCCAAGTACAGCACGAAGGCTGCAATGATCGACGATCTTCGAGACGGTCGCTGAAGACCAGTAAGACCAAGACCTCAGCGATTTCGGACGCATCTCCCGTGATGACTTTTTCAATGACGACGGAAGCGCGACCTCCTGATTTCTTGCTGGCGCAGAAACGCGCCAGCAAGCAGATGGCATGTCCGCGAGTCGAGGTCGAGCATGCGCTGGTTGCATAACTCACCCATCACCTGAGCCAAGGAAAATTTTCTCGTTCTCAAGCTATGCGCGATGGCTAAACAAGTGTGTGTTTAATGGGCGTCTAACGTCTGATTGGAAGGCTTTTCACCGAGTGTGCCCGTTGTTCGTCCAGCGAGTTGTAGTACGTATTTTGGGTAGTGCTGAGACTATTGTGACGAAGGTCAGCCTGGAGGTCCTTCATCTCTCGATATGGTGCATCAAAGGTTGCGGAGGTGTGGCGTAACCAATGCAGTGAAGCTGAACGCAACTGGTCTATTTCGTCATCGCTCCAGCCTTCCTCAGCCATACGCCCCATAGCGCGATCAAATAGCCCTTGGAGCAGCAGGCGAATATGTCGATCAGATAGCCCACCACGCCCCTTCAGGGAACTGATCAACGGTGTTTTCTCGTGGGCAGATGGCTGGGGGGAGAGCTGTAAATGCTGGCGATAGCGTATCAGGTAGTTCTGGATGTATTCGTCGCGGATGCTGATCTTGGCGGCCTTGTTGCCTTTGCCCACCACATGAAACCACCAGTTGCCCATGCTATCGCGGCGGATGTCGCCCATGGTAGGCGTCCAGTTGTCACGCCCGACCAGATCGGAGACTCGCAGGTACATGGAGAACAGAGTCGCAACGATGAACAGAGTGCGTTCGTGTGTCGGGTCGGTCGCGGCCATCTGCTCGGCAGTCTCGATCACGTAGCTCCACTGCAGCGGAGTCAGGGAACGTGACGCCACATCCAAGGTGTTGCGTTGCTTGTAGATGGATTTCTGTTTTACCGCCCGGAAGGGGTTCACCTCGGTGAGACCCTCATCAATCGCGTGTTGGAAGAAGCTGCCGCAGACTGCGAATACCTGAGCCACCGATCCCTGGGACAAGCGGTAGGGACGGGAGGGAAGGGCGGCAACGGCCTCTTCGGCAATCTTGCGTTCGCGCTTGGCCACAGTGTGACTGAAAGGTCGCCATTGCAAATTGACGATGTAGGTGTCCGTGTCGAGCTTCTTGCGACCACCCACGCGCAGGAAGCGGGACTTTACGACCGGACCTATCCAGTCGGCGGGCGGGTTGAGGCAGAACTCCATGAAGGCCTCGGCGTCCCGGCGACGCAGTTCAACAAGGGGCTTGACAGCCACCAGTAGGGACCAGAGCAGCAGCCGCTCGACGTGGGTTCGATAGGAGTTGAACGTGGCTTCGTTGCCGGCGTAGGACTTCAGAAATCCCCGAACGGCGCGATAGCCCTCGACGGCCTGGAGCTCATCGGCACAACCATGGAGGAAGTCCCGAACCGCTGGAAGCTCGCCATTGAGGTGAAGAAAGTTGAGTTCGTGGAAGCGATCAAAGGTCTCGAAAAGCGGCTGGGGATGCTGCGACATGAAGTGGTTCAACCTGGGCGAATGCGTCTATATCGGTCTTTCAGCGTAGTATAGAGCAATATCCGGGTCTGGTGATTATCGGATATTGCTTAGATTTCTCCGATCAATCCTCGCTGTCCTTCTTAAAATCTGTAACCCCATGATCCTTACAAATAATACGTTTAATAACATGCAGTTACGATTGGAGTCGGATTTTTAAATGGGAGAAATGAGTCTGCCGGGCGTCCCGCCAGAGAAGCTTATAGGCCAGGAATTTAAGCTAGCGGGGAACGCTCTATCAACCATAATACCTTCCATAGGTATAAGCCAAGCTGAAAATGCCTAGATATTTCTGCAACTCGGCAGGGCGGAAGCTTTGCGCACGAATCTTTGCGCCGCTTTCTTTCAAAAAACGCATACTGCCACCAAGCAGGATATTCCAGTGCTCACCGCCTTTGTCTGTAGAAGTAATGCTTGCATGAGCTTTCATAAGCGCTTCTTTAACAATGCTTCGTATTTGTCGCACGGAAAGACCGGGGCGCCCGTGACTAGCCTCCAAGATAGGGATTTCTTCGTTCTGCTCTGGGAACGGGGGTAGTCCTCGGCTTTTTCGATAGCGTCTCAAGTAGGGCAGGAACTCTGGAGTGACTTCAACTTTCCTTAGCAGCCGACCTGGCGCCTCTAGTATCAACCACCATCTGGCATCGTCTAGAACAAAGCAATTCATGCATGGGCAGTAGTTATCAGCATTTGCAAGGTCTGCAGCATGCAAACACATAAGAGTCGTTGCTGCTATTATAAAAAGAGCACGCTCACCAGCAGGATCACCCAGCGCATGAAATTCTAGCGCTTGCAGAACCTGACCTAATTGCTCGGAAGTTAAATATCGTTCCACAGGGTAAGTAGCGCGCATTCCTCTTCCATAGAAAGTTCGTGATGATATAGCTGGATTTATCGCTATCACATCTTCCTCGCAGAGAAAACCATAAAATGAACTACAAACGCTACGAATGAAACGCAAGGTTTCCACTTTAGGGCTGCGCGCCCCTACATCTTTAGATGCTCGAATATTGAAAGGCCGCCATGATTCATTGAAAACCGAATTACCATCGACTTGAGCGAATCTAGCGGTTGTAGAAAATCCAACCCAATTTGAAGGTGGCATCTTGCAAAAAGTAATAAAATTCGTAAACGTCTCTTTATCTAGTGTCAGTACAGTTTTTTCGGCGACAATCCAGCTCCATAGGAGCAAACGTTCAACGAATGTTCGGTAATTATTAAAGGTTCCAAGCGGGTGACTATGATATGCAAGAAAGCGGATAGCGCATTTTAAGTCCGTTTCTACATCAAGATTAGCGGAGAGACTACTGAGGAAGGCTTCGATGCAGGGGTAGCGAGCGTAGTACAGCCCGAGATCGAGAGACATACTTTCGGGACCAGCAAGGACAGGCCGAGGGTCTATGACTTTTGACATTGACGATCCCATTGGTCTAAAAGGAAGTCACGAGTACTCTTGAAAAATAGCACAGTATTTAGTCTTCTTTTTAGGCTTTTTAAACAGGCAAAAGCCTCATCAGGATTCTCCTTTTTTAACCGTTAACGAGGGGGGGCAAGGGAAACCTTGACAGCGGAGAATGCTGCATCTCACTGATATCTTGGTATTTTTTTTAATCAGTCATTTTCTACTTTTTCATCAGGCGTCACATCAGTACCTTATGAGCCTCATGAACATTTCTAACATGGCATCTGGTTTAACATAATATACATTATGCGTAATACGATGTTACGTATTGAGGGACAATGCCCACCGGATTTCAGCAGGCAAAACCCCTCTTGGCCATCGGCCAATCCTGCGTCGCCTCAAACCTGAGCGAAACCGCCATCCACGAACATTTCGCTCCCGGTCATAAAGCTGCTTTCTTCCGAAGCCAGGAACAATGCCGCGGCGGCTACTTCTTCCGGCTTGCCGATGCGGCCCAGTGGCAACTGCGTGATCATACCGTCGACGATCGCATCAGCCTGGCCCGTTGTGGCCAATGCCGAATCCAGGCCAGGTGTCGAGATCGGTCCTGGCGAAAGCACGTTGATGCGTATGCCCGTGCCTTTCAAATCCAGCGCCCAGCTCCTGGCGAAATTACGCAGCGCCGCCTTGGTGGCGCTATACACGCTGAATGCCGGCGTACCCATGCTTGCCGTCGTCGAGCCGGTCAGGATCACCGAGCCGCCCGCGCTCATCAGCGGCAAGGCCTTTTGCACGGTGAACAATGTACCTTTGACGTTGATACCAAACGTGCGGTCAAAAGACTCTTCAGTGATCGATCCAATGGGCTGGAAATCCCCAAGCCCTGCATTGGCGAACAGGATGTCGATCCGCCCCTTGTCTGCCTTGATTTGCGTGAAAA
Source organism: Pseudomonas sp. FG86 (assembly GCF_057808775.1). Classification (NCBI taxonomy): domain Bacteria; kingdom Pseudomonadati; phylum Pseudomonadota; class Gammaproteobacteria; order Pseudomonadales; family Pseudomonadaceae; genus Pseudomonas; species Pseudomonas sp. FG86. Next base: position 63,233 of record NZ_JBMDIS010000004.1, read on the forward strand.
TACGCTCAAGGTCGTCCAGCCTGGAAATGTCGCCCTGGATCGCAACGGCGTCATGGTCGATAAGCTGCAACGCCTTGTCCAGTTCCGCCTGACGGCGTCCCACGACAACGACCTGTGCACCTTCATCAGCGAAACGTATGGCAGCGGCCAGTCCGATGCCGCTGTTCCCGCCGGTAATGACTGCAATTTTTCCGATGAGCCTGTTCATGATGGTTTCCCAAGAAAAGTTGAGGCCCAACTGTAGATCCGCGCTTTTAATTTGAATAGTATGCACCTTTTGGTAAGTACCCAATCAGTGAGCACGATCATGGCCAATAACGCTTTCAGTTGCGGGCTCGACGCGGCCCTTGCAGTCATCGGCGGGAAGTGGAAACCGCTGGTTCTTTATCATCTGGCGAAGGATGTTCACCGTTACGGCGAATTGAGACGCGCCATTGGCGGTGTGACCGATAAGGTATTGATCCAGCAATTGAAAGAACTGGAGCGCGACGAAATCATTGCGCGTATGGACTTTCAGGAGATACCGCCCAAGGTCGAGTATTCCCTCACGCCTTTCGGGCAATCCCTGGCCACTGCGCTGGGCGCGCTGTGCGCCTGGGGGACGGAGCATATGGAAACGGTCGAGCGCATCAGCGAGCGAAGAACAACCGCCCTCGCCCAGCCTTCAGTTTCCTGACGTTACCCAACTCAACTAAATGACTATTTAGTTGAGTTAAATCAATAAGTTACATTAAAAACCATCAAAGGCGAAAACGATCGACTGACTGTGAGAGCTCACCTGCCAGCAAGGACAACTCATCCGTCGTCGAGGCCGTTTGTGTTATCACCCGGGTATTGTTTTCCGACATGCCCGCGATCATCTCCACTTGATGGGCAATTTCATTACTGGCCAGGCTCTGCTCGCTGATGGTGCGGGAAATATCGTTCACCAGTTCCGTGGTATTGAGGGTGGCCTGCAGAATCTCGCGGATGGCGCGCTCGACGTCAGCGGTCACCGCCATGCCTTTATCGACTTGGGCGACGCCCTCCTCCATGCTGGTCACCGCCTCCCGGGTGCTTTGCTGGATACGCCCGACCATGCTGGCGATTTCCTGGGTGGATGCACTGGTGCGTCCGGCCAGGCTGCGCACTTCATCGGCGACCACCGCAAAACCACGCCCCTGCTCACCGGCGCGAGCGGCCTCAATCGCGGCGTTCAGGGCCAATAGGTTGGTTTGGTCGGCGATCCCCTTGATGACCTGGATAATGCTGAAGATCGCTTCGGATTCCTTGTCCAGTGTACGGATCACCAAGGCCGACTGCTGCGCTGAACGGGCAATGCCGTCCATGTCACTGACTACCTGGTGAATCACCCGCCCACCATCGGTGGCCAAGGCTTGCGCCTGGTTGGCCATGGTCAGGGCTCGTCCGGCATGGCGGGTGATTTCCTCAATACTGGCGGTCATTTCACTCGCCGCTGCGGCCATGGTACTGGCGGCGGCGCTCTGCTGTTGGCTACTGCCTGACACCTGATGGCAGCCATGGCTCAGTTGCTCGCTCATGCCATTGACGCCATGGGCATTGCTGCGCACCACTTCGATCATGCCGCGCAAATCCCGCTGCATTGTGGCGAGGCTACGGATCAGCGCGCTGGCTTCGTCCTTGCGTTTGGGCTCGATAATCGGCTCGCTCAAGTTGCCATGGGCAATGCTGTCGGCAATACGGCTGGCGGCCTGCAACGGCCCCATAATGCTCAGGGTGACCCAGCGCCCCTGCGCCAGGAGCAGCAAAAGACTGGCAATCAATACCGCGCCCAGGGTGAAGTTGGCGTTGCTGATGGTCTGGCGCGTCTCGCTGCCGGTTTGTTGGGTGTTGTTTTCGATCAGGCCACTCAAGGTCGCCATCTGTTCTTCCAGCTGGCTGAAAATGCTGTTGAACGCGCCCAGATCGGCACGAGCAGCCTCTGGATTCTCCAAGGCCAGCGCGACGATACGCTCGCTGGCGCTGATATAGGTGTCGAGACTCGGTTTGATTTTTTCCAGGGCGGCCTTGAGCGTGTCATCCAGCGGCAGCTTGAGGTTATCTCCCAATACCTGCCGGAAGTGTTCGGCATGCTCGTTCAGCGAGGCAGTGACCTCGGCTTTGGTGCTGGTGCTTTTGCCCAACCCCACCAACATGGCCGACAACACGTCGGCGCGCAGGGCGTCGTGCATCATGTCGGCTTCCATATGGTTGCGCAGCACCGTCATGCTGACCTCGCTGTCCCGCACGGCATCGCTCATCTGGTTATTCCCCAGATAACTGGCCAGGCTCATGATCAGGGCGGTGATCAACCCGGTCGCAATCAACAACATCAAGCGTAGTTTGATCGTCATGCTGGTTTTCCCCATAGCCTGGACCGCCGGTTGGTAGTCCTACCGCTTGAACATCACTGAACACGTTATCGGCTGAAGCTCTATGTTATTGAAGCCTAAGTTCGAGCAACTGCGCGGTTTACCTCAAAGCCGGTGCAGCGGCTTGTTTGCAGGGAAGCGGTTCTTTAAGCTGATCGGCCTTTGCTTCGCCCGGAACTGCCATGCCCAAACGTATCGCCCACCTCGCCGTGCTGTTGGGCCTGATCACCGCCGTCGGCCCCTTCGCCATCGATATCTACCTGCCCGCGCTACCGACCTTGGGTGCCAGCCTGAGCGCTTCGCCTTCGGCAGTGCAGATGAGCCTCACGGTGTTCTTCATGATCATTGGTGTGTGCCAGTTGTTCTATGGCCCGATCAGCGACGTATTCGGGCGCAAGCTGCCGATCTACGCCGGCCTGTTGATCTTCGCCGTGGGCAGTATCGGTTGTGCCTTGGCGCCGAGCATTGAAGTATTGATTGGTTTTCGCGCGGTTCAGGCCTTTGGTGCGTGTGCCGGGATGGTGATTCCCCGGGCGATTGTGCGCGACCTGTACACCGGCCCTGAGGCCGCGCGCCTGATGGCATTGCTGATGCTGGTAATGAGTGTGTCGCCGATCCTGGCCCCGCTGGCCGGTAGCCTGGTCATCTCGCTCTGGAGTTGGCGCGAGGTATTCGTGGTACTTGCCGTGGTGGCACTGCTCTGCCTGGTGATGACCATCGTGCAACTGCCCGAAACCCACCCCGCCGAACGCCGGCTGGGCAAGACCCTGGGCAGCGCGTTCGGCAGCTACGGCGCCCTGCTGCGCGACCCGGTGTTCACCGGGTTGTCGGTGGTGTGCGGGTTTGGCCTGGCGACGTTCTTCGTGTTTATCGGCAGCGCACCGTTCGTATATATCGAGTATTTCGGCCTGACGCCGACCCAATTCAGCCTGTGCTTTGCGCTGAACGCGGCCTCGTTCTTTGCCATGAGCCAACTCACCGCACGCCTGAGCGCACGCTTTGGCCTGGCGCCGTTGATTCGCTGGTCGGTGGTGGCGGTAGCGGCGGTCATGCTCGTGTTGGCCGCCACCACGCTGTGGGGCAGCCACTTGGCCTTGATGATGACGCTGCTGTTTATCGGTTTTGGCTTTCTCGGCTTGCTGTTGCCGGCCGCCGGGGTGCTGTCCCTGGAGGATCATGGCGCGGTGGCCGGTTCTGCGTCAGCCCTGCTCGGTGCCATTCAGATGATCACCGCGGCCGCGTCCATGACCCTGGTCGGGTTGTTTGCAGACCACACTCCGGCCCCCATGCTACTCGGTATCGCGCTGTGTGCCGTGGCCGCAATGCTCACCACTTTATGGACCTTGCGCCGTCTGCCGGCACACTTGCGCTCCAGTGGCCTGCCTTCGCCGTAACCATTCGTCGGGCCTGGAAGGCATCCATTACAACTATCGCGGGCGGGCAAACACCTAATTCCATAGCACCCTTAAACAGCTATGGAGTTTGAAATGACCGACTACCCTCGCCCGCCTTTCGCCCCTCAAGCCCAATCGGTACCCGGCTCCCAGAAAAAAATGGACCCGTACCCCGACTGCGGCGAGCAGAGCTACAAGGGCTCAGGCCGGCTGGCGAATAAAATCGCCCTGATTACCGGTGCCGACAGCGGTATTGGCCGCGCCGTGGCCATCGCATTTGCCCGCGAAGGCGCCGATGTGGCGATCGCCTACCTGGACGAACATGAAGATGCCCGTGAAACCGCACGCTGGGTCGAGGAAGCCGGTCGCCAGTGCCTGTTGTTGCCCGGTGACATCGCGCAAAAGGCCAACTGCCAGGCGCTGGTCGACAAGACTGTCGAACAGTTCGGTCGCATCGATGTGCTGGTGAACAATGCTGCCTTCCAGATGACCCACGAAACCCTCGAAGAAATCGAGGATGAAGAATGGGTCAAGACCTTCGATATCAACATCACCGCGATGTTTCGTATCTGCAAGGCCGCCCTGCCCCATATGAAGGCCGGCAGTTCGATCATCAACACCAGTTCAGTCAATTCCGACATGCCCAAGCCGACGTTGCTGGCCTATGCCGCCACCAAAGGCGCGATAGCCAACTTCACCGGTGGCCTGGCGCAGTTGCTGGGCAGCAAGGGTATTCGCGTCAACAGCGTCGCACCGGGCCCAATCTGGACGCCGTTGATCGTGGCGACCATGCCCGATGAAGATGTGCAGAGTTTTGGCAGCGAAACACCGCTGGGCCGTCCTGGGCAACCGGTAGAGGTGGCGCCGATCTATGTGCTGCTGGCCTCGGACGAAGCCAGCTACATATCGGGCTCCCGTTACGCCGTCACCGGCGGTAAACCGATCCTCTGATCCTGCACATTACCCGGTGGGAGAGGCTTGCTCCCTCCCACACGGTTGAATTGTGCGCTGATCGTTTACAAATCAAACCGGTCCACCGCCCGCCGCCGCTCGTTGTCGTCACGCACGTCATAACTGGCGGTGGTCTGGATATTGGTGTGGTGCGCCAGTTTCTGTGCGATCGACAGGTCGTGCTCTTCGATCACTCGCGTGATAAACGAGCGGCGGAAATCGTGGGGCATGATCTTCACACCGACCTGCTCACCGCGCTGACGGGCAATGTAGTAAATCGCGTGCTTGGTGATGCGCTCGCGTGTGATGTGGCTGCCCCGACGGATGCGGTTGAAGAGAAAGGTATCGTCTTGTTCACCTTCCTTGAGCTGTTCGCGGCGAAACGCCAGCCAGGTCTGCAACTTGGCGAAAGCCCAGTCTGGCGCGTACTTGACCAGCTCCTTGTTGCCCTTGCCGATCACCCGCAAGCTGCGTTCCTGGAAATTGATCTGCCCCAGGTCGAGGTTGACCGATTCCGACTTGCGCATACCTGAACCGTAGAGGATGCCGATCACAGCGGCATCGCGCAGGCCCTGGGGGCGCGGGTCGGCGGCGCAGACTTCCATCATTTCGCGGATCAGCGTGCGTCGCAGGTTGCGCCCCTGGCCCAGGCGGCTGCCAGGAGTCGCCTTGACCGAACGCATCTTCAACAGATGCTCCTGGCTGATCAGGCTGATGCGCCAGGCTTCGTTCATCACCCCGCGCACCGCGTTCACATACAACGATGAGGTATTGGGGGCATAGCCGTCCTCGCGCAAGGCAGCGACGAGCGCGATCACGTGTTCAGGTTGCAGCAGGTGCCAGTCAATGTCTTCGAGGTTAATGTCCTCGTACCCCAGGCGGTCGGCTGCGTCTTGCAGCACATAGCGCATGGTCAATTGGCTGGAGGGGGCCAGGCGAGTGAGATAGAGGGTCAGTGGATTGCGGATAGACTCAGTCAAGGTAGATCAGCCTTTGGATTAAATACCTCGATCAAGTCATTGTTAAATCGAGGTATTTAGTGAATGGCGAGGGGCGAGTCTAACGCAGGACCCGCCCGCCTGCCACATCACGGGGCCGTTTCGTCATCCTCGGTGGGTTCCTGAGGCTGAGGTAGGGTCTGGGACTGGCTCCACTCGGCATCCTGCTTCTGCATCAGCGCAAACCAGTGCTCGCGCATGAACGTCAGGTAGTTCTCCGGCGCCTTGGCAAAATCCTTCTCGTCGGTATAGCAACCCGGCAACGGCAGTTCGGTACCCTGCTCCTTATACTGGCTGACCAGCGCCTGTTGCCCGGCTACGCTGCAGTCCTTGGGCAACGGCATGCCGCGCAGTGCGCCGGCCTCTTCGTCCCACCAGCTGGCGCCGTAGCGGTCGACACCGCGCAAACGGTACTTCTGCGACTTGCCCACATGCATGATCAGCTTGAATTCGTTAGGGCTGACATCGCTGGTGCAGGTGCGCGAGTAACCCACGGTAGCCTGGGTGAGGCCGTCGCCGGCCAGGTCGGTGACCTTGGTCGCAGCCATGTCGAAGTGCAACGCCGCGTCGAACTCACAATGCTGTACATCGTCGTAGAGCATCCACATGCGTTTGGGGCGGTCGCCATCGATCAGGTATTGGGCTGCATAGACAAATGCCGATTGGGTGCCATCGTCCTCGCGTTCATTGAGTTGTTCGGCGAGCACCAGCAGGTTCTTGCCCTGACGGTCGTCCCATGTATAGGCGGCAACCTGCTTACCACGGACTTCAACGCCCTCCGGCACCTGGGTGACCGGGGTCAGCGCCACCCCCTCATCGGCCCGCACGGTCGTGATACACGCCATCGTCATCAACAACCCCATCAACGCGGGCCGCAACTGGCCACGCAAAAGCTGCACGCTATTCATCCGAGTACCCTGGCAAGAGATGGCTTACTTTACCGGCACTTGAGCGGCAATGCAGAGAAGATTGTTGAATAAATTCGGCGGTCGAAGCCGTTGTTTGCCCGCAGGCTCCCATCAGCGGCCAACACGCGTCTATTTCGCGGATTTACCGCACGGCTCAACACGTTAGGTACCTAGCTGAACCCTAGCTGTCTACCTGTCAAATAAACGAGTTTTTCATCAGGCTTTCATATTCGTACAACATTTTTACGCACGCACCCCACTGCCTTTTGATCAGTTGCCTGCATTTTCGCCCACTGATTGCTGCTGTTTTCACGCACCAAGCTGATCTAACCCCGAGGTCATGAATCTTTGAAACCCTACCCTATTCATTGTGTGTCGATCGTTATTCCGGTCTACAACGAACAAGAGAGCCTGCCTGAATTGCTGCGTCGCACCACCGCAGCCTGCAAGCAACTGGCCTACGAATACGAAATCATCCTGGTGGATGACGGTAGCCGTGACAAATCCGCCCAGTTGCTGGAAAACGCCGCCGAAGAAGACGGTAGCAACGTGGTGGCGGTGATCCTTAACCGCAACTACGGCCAGCATGCGGCGATCATGGCTGGTTTCGAGCAGTGCCGCGGCGACGTGGTGATTACCCTCGACGCCGACCTGCAGAACCCGCCGGAAGAAATCCCGCGCCTGGTGGAACAAGCCGCCCTGGGTTACGACGTGGTCGCCACCGTGCGCAACAATCGCCAGGACTCGGCCTTCCGCCGCTGGCCTTCGCGCCTGATCAACCTGGCCGTGCAACGCTCCACCGGTGTGGCCATGACCGACTACGGCTGCATGCTGCGCGCGTATCGCCGCACCATCGTCGACGCCATGCTTGCCTGCCGCGAGCGCAGCACCTTTATCCCGATCCTGGCCAACGGGTTTGCCCGCCACACCACGGAAATCCTCGTAAACCACGCCGAGCGCGAGCACGGCGAATCCAAATACAGTGCCATGCGCCTGATCAGCCTGATGTTCGATCTGCTGACCTGCATGACCACCACCCCGCTGCGCCTGCTGTCTATTGTCGGCTTCTGCCTGGCGGGCCTGGGCGGGCTGTTCGCATTTGCGCTGATCATCCTGCGCCTGGCCTTCGGTGCCCAATGGGCCGGTGATGGCACCTTCGTGCTGTTTGCGGTGCTCTTCGTGTTCACCGGCGGCCAGTTCATCGGCATGGGCCTCTTGGGTGAATACCTGGGCCGCATGTACAGCGATGTGCGCGCCCGCCCTCGGTTCTTTATTGAAAAAGTGCTGCGCAACCAACCGGCAGCACCGGCACCCGTGGTCGTCGTCGACGGCCTGGCGTCCTCCCATACCACCACTACTTCTCCTTCCGATCAGGTTTCGTCATGAATTCAAAAGCCGTTGTATTCGCTTATCACGATATTGGCTGTGCTGGCATTGAAGCCTTGCTGACGGCTGGCTACGACATTGCTGCCGTGTTCACCCATGCCGATGACCCCAAGGAAAACAATTTCTACGGTTCCGTCGCGCAACTGTGCGCCCGCAACGGCATCCCGGTGCATGCACCGGAAGACGCCAACCACCCGTTGTGGATCGAGCGCATCGCCAAGCTCAACCCGGACTTCATCTTCTCGTTCTACTACCGCAACCTGCTCAGCGAAGCCCTGTTGGCCACCGCCAGCAAAGGCGCGTTCAACCTGCACGGTTCGCTGTTGCCGAAATACCGTGGCCGCGCACCGGCCAACTGGGTACTGGTCAAGGGCGAAACCGAAACCGGCGTGACCCTGCACCGCATGGTCAAGCGTGCCGACGCTGGCGCGATCCTCGCCCAGCAGAAAGTCACGATCGAGCGCACCGACACCGGCCTGACCCTGCACGCCAAATTGCGTGACGCCGCCACCAACCTGCTGCGCGATGCCCTGCCACAACTGGCCGCGGGCAAGCTGACTGAAACCGCCCAGGACGAAAGCCAGGCTACCTATTTTGGCCGCCGTACCGCCGCTGATGGCAAGCTGGAGTGGAAAAAGCCGGCTGAAGAACTGTTCAACCTGGTGCGTGCCGTGACCCAGCCTTACCCAGGTGCCTTCTGCGCCGTGGGCGAGCACAAGCTGATCGTATGGCAAGCCGAAGTCGTCAAGGGCAACGAAGGCCTGGCGCCCGGCCGCGTGATCAGCGTCAACCCGCTGCGCATCGCCTGCGGCGAAGACTCCCTGGTGGTCAAGTTCGGCCAGCGCAATGACAACGGCCTGTACCTGGCCGGCCCGTCCCTGGCCAACGAATTGGGCCTGGTCGACGGCTCCGTCCTGCGCGGCGCCGAATCCGGCCGCAAGCCACGTCGTACCCGTGTACTGATCCTGGGCGTGAACGGCTTTATCGGTAACCACCTGTCCGAGCGCCTGCTGCGTGACGACCGCTACGAGGTCTACGGCCTGGATATCGGCTCCGACGCCATCGAGCGCCTGCGCAGCCACCCGAACTTCCATTACGTGGAAGGCGATATCAGCATCCACACCGAGTGGATCGAGTACCACATCAAGAAGTGCGACGTCGTCCTGCCGCTCGTGGCCATCGCCACTCCGATCGAATACACCCGCAACCCGCTGCGCGTGTTCGAGCTGGACTTCGAAGAAAACCTCAAGCTGGTGCGCTACTGCGTCAAGTACAACAAGCGCGTGATCTTCCCATCGACCTCTGAAGTTTATGGCATGTGCCAGGACCAGTACTTCGACGAAGACACCTCCAACCTGGTGGTCGGCCCGGTCAACAAGCAACGCTGGATCTACTCGGTCTCCAAGCAACTGCTCGACCGCGTCATCTGGGCCTACGGCGACAAGGGCCTGAAATTCACCCTGTTCCGTCCGTTCAACTGGATGGGACCACGCCTGGACCGCCTGGATTCGGCGCGTATCGGCAGCTCCCGTGCGATTACCCAGTTGATCCTGAACCTGGTGGAAGGCACCCCGATCCGTCTGTTCGACGGTGGCGAGCAAAAACGTTGCTTCACTGACATCGCCGACGGTATCGAAGCCCTGGCCCGTATCATTGATAACGACAACGGTGTCTGCGATAGCCAGATCATCAACATCGGCAACCCGGAAAACGAAGCCAGCATCCGTCAACTGGGCGAAGAACTGCTGCGTCAGTTCGAAGCTCACCCGCTGCGCAGCAACTTCCCTCCGTTCGCCGGTTTCCGCGACGTAGAGAGCAAGGCGTTCTACGGCACCGGTTACCAGGACGTGGCGCACCGCAAGCCAAGCATCGAAAACGCCAAGCGCCTGTTGAACTGGGAGCCAACCGTTGAGATGAGCGAGACCATCGGCAACACCCTCGACTTCTTCCTGAAAGAAGCCATGCTCGAAATCGCGGACAAGAAGTAATGCAGGCAGGTCTTCGCATTGATGTCGACACCTACCGTGGCACCCGTGAAGGTGTGCCGCGGTTGCTCGAATCCCTGGATGAAGCCGGGGTGAAAGCGACGTTCTTCTTCAGTGTTGGGCCGGACAACATGGGGCGCCACTTGTGGCGCCTCATCCGCCCGCAGTTCCTGTGGAAGATGCTGCGTTCCAATGCCGTAGGCCTGTATGGCCTGGATATCTTGCTGGCCGGCACCGCCTGGCCGGGCAAGCCGATCGGTCGTGACCTGGGGCACTTGATGCGCCAGGCCAAGGCCGCCGGGCACGAAGTCGGCCTGCACGCCTGGGATCACCACGGTTGGCAGGCCAACACCGGGCGCTGGAGTGAGGCACAACTGGTGGAGCAGATCCGCCGTGGCGTCGACACCCTCAGCGATATCCTCGGTGAACGCATCGACTGTTCAGCGGCGGCCGGTTGGCGTGCCGATGAACGCGTGGTGCAAGCCAAGCAAGGCTTCAACTTTCGCTACAACAGCGATTGCCGGGGCACCAGCCTGTTTCGACCGACATTGGCCGATGGCAGCGCGGGCACCCCACAAATTCCGGTAGACCTGCCGACCTTCGACGAAGTCGTCGGGCCGGTGGTGGCTGCCAAGGACTTCAACCGCTTCATCCTCGACCGCTTTGCCGAGTCGAAGCTGAACGTCTACACGATCCACGCAGAAGTAGAAGGGATTCTGATGGCCAATGATTTTCGCCAGTTGCTGGCCCAGGCAGGGCAGCGCGGCATCGACTTCAAACCCCTGGGCGACTTGTTGCCCGCGGACCTGACCACCCTGCCCCAGCAACACCTGGTGCGTGGCGCCCTGAGTGGGCGTGAGGGCTGGCTTGGAGTGCAACAGGCATGATCCGCCGTTGGGCGCTGCCCCTGCTACTGTTGGCGTTCGGTGTGTTTTATCTGCTGCCGCTGGCCACCCATGGCCTGTGGATTCCGGATGAAACCCGCTACGCACAGATCAGCCAGGAAATGCTGCTGACCGGCAAGTGGGCCTCGCCGCACTTCATGGGCATTCGCTATTTCGAAAAGCCGGCCGCCGGTTACTGGATGATCGCGCTGGGCCAGGCGATCTTTGGGCAGAACCTGTTCGGCGTACGCTTTGCCTCAGCGTTTAGCACCGGCTTGAGCATCCTGCTGGTGTACCTGGTGTCGCGCCGGCTGTGGAATGACCCGCACAAGAGCCTGGTCAGTACCGTGCTCTACATGAGCTTCGTCAGCGTCGCCGCCCTGGGCGGTTACGCCAACCTGGACCCGCAGTTCACCTTCTGGGTCAACCTGACAGGCGTGGCGCTGTGGTTCTGCTTCGATAACACCACGCGTAACGGTCGCCTGGGCGCCTGGGCATTGCTGGGCCTGGCCTGCGGCATGGGTTTTATGACCAAGGGTTTTCTGGCGTGGCTGCTGCCCGTGCTGATCGCCCTGCCCTACGCAATCTGGCAAAAACGCTTTCGCGAGCTGCTCGGCTACGGCGTGGTCGCCGTGGTCGTGGCCATCGTCGTCAGCTTGCCCTGGGCGTTGGCCGTGCACTCGCAGGAGCCGGATTACTGGAACTTCTTCTTCTGGCACGAGCATATCCAGCGCTTCGCCGGCGAGGACGCCCAGCACGCCGAGCCATTCTGGTACTACCTGCCGCTGCTGCTAGCCTTCTCGTTGCCGTGGGTGGCATTGCTGCCGGCTACGCTCAAGCAGGCCTGGCTGGAAAAACGCACCCCCAGGATCGCCTTCCTGTTGTTGTGGTTGCTGATGCCGCTGGCGTTCTTCAGCCTGGCCAAGGGCAAGCTGCCGTCCTACATCATGCCGTGCCTGCTGCCGCTGGCCTTGCTGATGGGCAACGCCCTGGCCGATAAACTGGCTCAGGGTCGCGATCGCGCCTTGCGCATCAATGGCTGGCTGAACCTGGTGATCGGGGTCGTGGCGCTGCTGGCGTTGACCTGGCTTCAACTGAAAAAACCGGTGTACGAGCACGGCCAGGAAACCCTGAGCCTGGTGCTGGTATTCGTTTTCCTGTTCGGTTGGATCATCGTCAACCTGCTGCAAGCCGCGCGCCCGCTGAAATGGTGGGCGGCACCGGTGCTTGGCAGCTGGCTGCTGGTGGCGTTGGCCCCGGCTGCGCTACCCCATTCGGTGGTGTACAACAAGACCCCGGACCAGTTCATCATCGATCACCTGCCGGCCCTTCAACCGTCTGCCGCGTTGCTGAGCAATGACCTGGGAGCGGCATCGGCCCTGGCATGGCGCCTGCAACGCCCCGACGTCACCCTCTATAACACCGTCGGCGAAGTGAAATACGGCCTCGCCTACCCGGACGCCACCCATCACAAGGTCGACATGACCCAGGTCAAGCAATGGATGAGCGATGAGCGTAAAAAAGGCGTAGTCGGCGTGGTGATGCGCGTTAAAGGCGAGGATGAAATAGCCGAGGTTGCGTTGCTGCCTGAAGACGGCCAGCGCTTTGAGCAAGGCAATCTTGTGATTCTGATCTTCCCGCAGGTTGCGCCATGATCACCCTGCTGCTGTTGTTGAGCGCCTGCCTGCTCACCTGCATGGGCCAGGTCTCGCAGAAGTTTGCCGTGGAAAGCTGGCGCGACCAGCCCGACGGCTGGGCGCTGAAACTGCGCTCACCCTGGCTGTGGGCTGCCCTGCTGTGCCTGGGCTTCGGCCTGCTGGTGTGGTTGCTGGTGCTGCAGCGCCTGGAGGTCGGAGTGGCTTACCCGATGCTGAGCCTGAACTTTGTGCTGGTCACACTGATGGCGCGCTTTGTGTTCAAAGAGCACATCGACAGCCGCCATTGGCTGGGCGTGGCATTGGTGATTGCCGGTGTCGTGCTGCTGGGGCGTCAGGTATGAGCCGGGCGCAAGGTTTTGCCCTGGCCCTGGGCAGTGTCGGCCTGGTCAGCGCCGCCCAGTTGGGCATGCGCTGGAGCATGACGCGCCTGCCCCTACCCAACGAATGGCTCACCACCACCATCGACCTGTCTGCCCTCGGCGTAGTGATCCTGGCGATCATCGCCTATGCGCTATCGATGCTCTGCTGGCTCGGCGCGCTTAAACACCTGCCCCTGGGCCGCGCCTATTCGCTGCTCAGCATCAGCTACGCGCTGGTGTACCTGCTGGCAGCCAGCCTGCCGGTTTTCAACGAACATTTTTCGCTTTCAAAAACCCTGGGGGTGGCCTTGGTCATCCTCGGAGTACTGGTTATCAACTCTCGCCGTGCTAGCGCTGCAAGCCCCAGGAATGCCCCATGAAAATCAGTGTATTTGGTAGTGGTTACGTCGGTCTGGTGCAGGCCACCGTATTAGCCGAAGTCGGTCACGATGTCATCTGCATGGACGTTGATCAGAACAAGGTCAAGCTGCTGCAGCAGGGCCATGTGAGCATTTTCGAGCCAGGGTTGGCAGCGATGGTCAAGGAGAACCTGGAAAGCGGTCGACTGAACTTCACCTATGACGAAAAACTCGCCGTCGAACATGGTGAAGTGCTGTTTATCGCCGTGGGTACGCCGTCGGATGAAGACGGTTCTGCCGATTTGAAATACGTGCTGTCGGTGGGTGACGCAGTTGCCCGTCATCGCATCGAACCGGTGATCCTGGTGGAAAAATCCACCGTTCCCGTCGGCACCGGCGACACCTTGCGCGCCCATATCGAGAAAGCCCTGCACCTGGCTGGCCGGCACCTGGAGTTCGATATCGTCTCCAACCCGGAATTCCTCAAGGAAGGCTCGGCGGTTGCCGACTGCCGCCGCCCGGACCGGATCATCATCGGTTGCGAGCGCGAAGAAGTGCGCGATGTCATGCGCGACCTGTACGCGCCGTTCAACCGCAACCACGACCGCATCATCTTCATGGACCTGCGCAGCGCCGAACTGACCAAGTACGCCGCCAACTGCATGCTGGCCACCAAGATCAGCTTTATCAACCAGATCGCCGAGCTGGCCGAACACCTGGGGGCGGACATCGAAGCCGTGCGCCTGGGCATTGGCGCCGACTCACGGATTGGCTACCACTTCATCTACCCGGGGTGCGGCTACGGCGGCTCGTGCTTCCCCAAGGACATGCGTGCTCTGATCCACAGCGCCAAGCAGGCCAACTGCTCCAGCGACCTGCTGGAAGCCGTGGAAGCCATCAACCAGCGCCAGAAGAGCAAGCTGTACGAGCGCGTCAATGCCTTCTTCAAGGGCAACCTGCGTGGCAAGACCTTCGCGCTGTGGGGCCTGGCCTTCAAGCCCAACACCGACGACATGCGTGACGCCCCAAGCCGCGTGCTGATGGAAGCACTGTGGGCCGCCGGCGCCAATGTGCGCGCCTTTGACCCGGAAGCCATGCAGGAAACCCAACGTATCTACGGCGATGACCCGCGCCTGATGCTGATGGGCACCCCCGAATCCACCCTGAGTGGCGCCGATGCGCTGATTGTCTGCACCGAATGGCAGCAGTTCAAGGCACCGGACTTCGACCTGATCCACCAGCGCCTGAAAACCCCAGTGATCTTCGACGGCCGCAACTTGTACGACGGCGAGCGCCTGGCACGCAAAGGCTTCCAGTATTTCCCAATGGGCCGTGGCGACTCCTGCCAGTTGCCGATTCCCCAGCAGCAGTGGGTACCGCAGGTTGTGGAAGCCTGATACGTGAACAAAGCTCAAGCGCCCCTGCTTACTGCAACGATTCGCCGACAGTCCCTTGGCTTGGGGCTGCTGGCGTTGCTGTTGTTCATTGCCGGCAACTGGCACCAGGCGATCATCGGCTTTGACTCGCGCTTCGTAGTGTTCGCCCAGGAGATGCTGCGCCATGGGCCAAGCTTCTTCCCCACGACCTACGGGCAACCCTACGCCGACTACCTGGCGACCTCGACACTGATGACCTGGCTGCTGTCCCTGCCCTTGGGCCAGGTCAACAGCTTCACGGCCTGGTTGCCAACGTCCATTGCTTCGGCGCTGATTGTCATGCTGGTGTACCGCCTGACGGCGCCGTACTCCCAGCGCTGGGGCCTGCTGAGCGTAGCGATGTTGCTGCTCAGCAGCACCTTCATCAGCGAAACCCGCGCCGTTTCCTTGGACCAGATGCTCGCGGCTGTCGCCCTGGCAGTCTTCTACCTGGGCTATGCCCATGATCACTTCGGTGCGGGCAAGCGCCTGCACTGGCTGTATCTGCTTTTGCTCGTGGGGTTTGCGATTCGCGGGCCGATCGGCCTGGTGATCCCTACGGGCGTGCTGTGCAGCTACTACCTGATCAACCGGCAATGGCGCCAGCTGTTCAGCTTTGGCTTCCTGGCCCTGGCCCTGCTGGTGGCGTGTGTCGGCCTGCTGTTGCTGCTGGCCAAGCTCAGTGGCGGCGAAGTGTTCATGCAAGACGTGATCCGCATGCAGTTCATGGGGCGCATGGATGGCAGTGAAGGCTCCAGCGGTGTGCTGTATTACTTCACCAGCTCCATGGGCAATTACGCGCTGGCCTACCCGTTGGCCTTGCTGGTGCTGCTCGCGGTGGCGATAGGAGGACGGCGCGCGCCGGATCCAGCCCTGCAGTTGGTGCTGTATTGCGCGGCGGCGGGCCTGCTGGTGATGCTCGGCTTGTCGGTTCCCCAGGCCAAGAAGGCGCGGTATGTGCTGCCAATGCTGCCGATGGCGGCAATAATTGCGGCGTATCCGTTCCAGGTGACGCAGGGCCGCCTGTTTGGCTGGTTGCGCGGCCTGATGCTGGGGCTGTGGACGCTGCTGCCGGCGCTGCTGATCGTCGGCCTGTGGCTGGCGCGCCCACGCTATCCCGAGCAATTGAGTCATCTTGGCGGCGTCTTCGGCATACTTGGCGTGCTGCAGGTACTGGCGCTGCTGGCGCTATTCAAGTCACGGCTGCGCTCACTCGCGCCTGCCTTGACCGCGGTGCTGGCGGTATGGAGCACTTACATTCTGGTGGTCGAACCGCTGGAGCGCAGCCTCTACGACACCCGCACCTTCAGCCTTGCTGTTCAGGCGCAGGTCAAGCAGCAACCGGCGCCTGTCGTGCTGCATGCCCTGGGCAAGGACGCCAAGGCGATCAAATTGATCGTCAACCTTGATTGCGACCGGGTACCGCTGTTTACCCAACTGCCTGCCGAACTGGCGACGATCCAGGGGCCAGCATGGCTGGTGATGAGCAAAGCTGACTTTGAAGAGCTGCAAGACCCGCGTTTTCGTTCGATCACGCCAACGCTCACCGGCGAGTTCGACAAGAACCCCTACGTGCTGCTGCACCTGTCCAAAACCATCCAACCGTGACGCTGCCGGCTTCGGCCGGCACTTCCCGGAAAACTCCTACACAACTATGGGTAATGGCGCGTGGCGCTCCCCTTCCCCGTGCTCGAAGCCCAGCGGTAAACTCGCTCGTCAAAGGCGGTAACTATTTGCCACGCCTTGATCGAATGGATAACGACAAGGACGCTATCAGCCGCAGGCAACCCAGTGGCGTACCTCATTAAAAAGGATGATGCCGTGCGCGATGACTTATTGCTTGATGCTCCTTTTCCGTTGACGCATGAGCACGTCCATCTCGGCTACATCCCCATCCCCAGGCTGGAACGCCTCATGGAATTGCGTAACGCCCTGGTGGCGCTGAAAGGTCCATTGTCCAACGACCCCAAGGTGCGCGAAAACCTGCAGGAACGGCTCTTGAGCGATGAACTGCATAATCGCATCCTCGGCCAGGTCTGCCAGGCCCCCACTCCCTCGCCGCAGCTCAACTAAGTTCATCATTATTGAACTTAACCTTCATTAATATGCATTGGCGACCTTGCATCAGGGCCGGCACACTACGCAGGTTCCTCCCCCAAATGTTGGAACGTTCAAAGGGCTTTTCCGGGCAACCAGGCAAGCCTTTTTTTTCGCCTGCTGTTGACGGACCCCTTCTCAATGCTTGCTCGCTGGTTACCTGCTGCTATCAATACCCGCCCCGCCGAATGGAGCCGTGCCGCGATTGGCATGGCCCTGGGCACCCTGCTCAGTGTCTGGGTATGCGCCCAAGTGTTTGGCATGGAAGTCGCCCTGCACTTGCTGGGGCCTCTGGGCGCTTCGGCAGTGTTGCTGTTCGCCGTCTCATCCGGTGCGCTGGCGCAGCCGTGGTCGATCATTGGCAGCTACCTGTGCGCCGCAGTGGTCGCGCTGTTGGTTGCTCGGGTACTGGGGCGCACCCTGGGCAGTGCCTGCCTGGCGGCGGGCATGACCGTCATCCTGATCTGCTGGCTGCGCTGCCTGCACCCGCCGGCGGGCGGCCTGGCCATGACCCTGGTACTGGCCGACCCTGCCTCCGCCGCCCTCGGCTGGCACGAGCTGCCAGCAGTCATGCTCGGCGCGGGAGCCTTGCTCGGGTGCGCGCTGGCCTACAACAATGCCACGCGCACGCGCTACCCCAAGGGCACAACCGAGGTGCCAGGCATTTTCATGAGTAAGACTCAGGCAGCAAGAGACCCGTCAATCACCGCCGCCGACCTCAAGTTGGCGTTGGCCGACATGGAGCAGTTCTACGATATCGAGCCGTCCGAGCTGGAACAGTTGATCCATGCTGCCGAAAGCCATGCGCGACGCAGAAGCATTGGTCAAGTGTTGGCGAGTCGCGTGGAATAGGCGCATTCACGACGAATGGTGTTTGCGCTCATGTGTGATGAGCTAAGGTTGTAAATATCACTTGTAGTTGTCTGCCTTTCCCCTGAAGTCTGGATTGCCGTAAACCACCAGTAGCGAAGACATTGGATCGTCTGGCTATAAATGGGTGCTCACTGAGCGGCAATGCAGGTAAAGGATTCCCCCTGTTGCGCTCTCGTCGTCGTTCTGCACGCTGGCCCTCCTGCTCAAGTGTTTTGAATACTCCGTTCAAAGCTGATGAGGGCCCATCATGGACGACCGCTTGCAGAAGTTGCTGCGCACCGCGCTATTTGGCGCCCGACAGCGTTATCACCTGCCCCTTAGAGCCTACATGGACCTGACGATCAGGCGCATGCATGCGATTTTCGATGCGGGGCTGATCAACAACGACATGTGGCTCGGCCAACCCGACGCTTCACATTTTCGAGACCTGTGCGAACGCATCGGCCTGATCGGCGCCTACGACTACGCCCTGTATTCCTCGCTGGTGGATCACATGATCGCCGCCAACGCCCTGCTGACCCAGGGCAGCCCCGAGCAGGTGGCGCGCTACCGTGATGAAGTCACCCAGATGCATGCGGTGTATGCGTTTGGCTGTACTGAAATCGCCAGTGGCACCGACGTCCGTAACCTCAAGACCACCGTCACCTATGATCCTGAACGGCACTGCCTGGTGCTCGATTCGCCCTGCGCAGAGGCCTGCAAGTATTGGATCGGCAACAGCCTGCACGCGGCGCAGGTGGTAATGGTGCTCGCGCGCTTGCTGGTCGACAGCCAAGACCAGGGGCACCACTGGTTTCGCGTGGTGATTCGCGACCAGGAAAACGGCCCTCTGCGCCCAGGGCTGAAGGTCATTGCCTGTGACCCCAAGGGCGGTATTCATGCCAATGAAGTTGGCGCCTTGCGTTTTTGCCAGATGCAACTGGGCACCGATGCGCTGTTGCAGCGCTACGCACGGTTTACCGCCAATGGACAGTTCATCAGCGACTTGCCCAAAGGCGAGCGCTTCATCAATGCACTGGAAACGTTCCTGCAAGAGCGCCTGTTGTTGATGGCCGCCTCGCGCCACGGCGCCGGGCTGTGCGCATACCTGACGTATCGATTTGGCCGCCACCGGCTGTTAGCGGTCGGCCCGTTGCTCGGCAACCCGCTGTTCCGTCAGCGCCTCTATAACGCCCAGCTCAAGGCACTGGCGCTCAAATACCTCGAACAGGCCATCCTCACCCGCTTCGAAGCACAATGGCCGCATACCGAGCAGCGCAAGGCGCTGCATATCCTCGCGGCCCTGAGCAAATGCGTCGGTACCTGGATGGGACTGGAAGTGATCGCCCAGTGCCGCGAACTCTGCGGCTCCCAGGGGTTCCATCACTACAACCAGATCGTCACCCTGCGCATGGACTTAGAAATCAGCATTACGTTCGCCGGTGACAACAGCGTGATGGCCTATCAGGTAATCAAGGATGCCCTGGCGCGCCCACGCTTCGACCACATACCGCCGTGCAACCTTGGCCAGCAGATCGAGCAAACCATTGTCCAGGAGTGCCGACCGGGCAACGACTTTTCCCATCGACAGGCGGTCGGGCTGGCGTACGCCCGCGCACTCGACCTGATCATCCAGGCCGCCGAATCCGCACGCCTCCAGCCGCCCATCCTGCACGACCTGACCCACGTATTTGTTGCGTACCTGCACCACTGGGGCCTGCTCGCCAGCCCCGCGGAACAGCGGCCCAGCGCGGCACGCCTCGCCCAATTGGCCGCCTGGTTGAAGCCACCTTCGGTGTTGGTCAATGCACCGATCGCCAAAGCCGACTACATCCATCAATTCACCCGTGCACTGTATAGGGAGCAATGAACATGGCCCGTCCATTACCGCCCGACTTTTCCAACCCAGACACCGTTCGTGATCCCTATCCGGCGTTTGCCTGTCTGCGCGAACATTATCCGGTGTACTGGTGCCCCCATTTCCACGCCTGGATGCTGACCCGTTTTGATGAAGTATACGCAGCGCAGGGTGATGCCAGGCGCTACTCCTCCGACCGGATACGCCAATTGGTGAATGCCCAATTGCCAGAGGACAAACGCGCGATGGTCGAGCCTTTTGTGGAAAAAGCCTCGCTGTGGATGTATGCCCAGGACGGCCAGACACACCAGGCCAGTCGCCAATTGTTGAGCCGGGCCTTTACCCCGCGCGCCATCGAAGCATTGCGCGCAGACATCCAGGCGATTGTCGATGAGCTGCTGTCGCAATTGAGCGACGAACCGGAGCTGATGGCCGAGCTGTTCAACCAGGTGCCGGCGCGTATCCTGGCCAAACTCTATGGGATCCCGCAAAAAGACGCGCTGAGGCTACGACGCTGGACTGATGACATTCTGGTGTTTCTGGTAGGCAGCCTGGACCCGGCGTATGGCCCCCGCGAAGCCCTGCAAGGGCTGGAAGAAATGTATGAGTATTTCGGCGACCTGGTCGATCAGCGCCGCCAGGCGCCCGAAGACGACCTTGTCAGCCGTGTGATCGCCGCGGGCGAGGCAGCTGCCATCACCAAGGGCAATCTACTCGCGCAACTGGCGTTCGTGCTGGTGGCCGGCAACACGACCAGCGCCGACATGCTGGGTATTGGCCTGCTGCACTTGCTGCTCAATCCCGATCAGTTGCAGGCGCTGCGGGCCGACCTTTCACTCATGGCGTGCGCCATCGAAGAAATGCTGCGGATCGACCCTTCGGGTCAATTCAGCCACCGCGTGCTGCGGGAGGACATCGAACTCAAGGGCCGCATGATGCGCAAGGGCGAGCTGGTATTTCTGGTACGCGCCGCCGCCAACCGCGACGCCGCGCACTTCCTGGACCCGGACCGTTTTGATATCCGACGCGAAAAGAACGACCACCTGGCCTTTGGGCGCGGCGAACACTTCTGCATGGGGACCGCGCTGTTTCGGCTGGAGGCCAATATCGTGTTCACCAGCCTGCTGATGCGGTTCCCCAACCTGCGCTTGATCGATGGGCAGCCACCGGTTTGGCGCACCAACAACTTGCAGTTTCGAGGCCTGAAAACCATTCATGTGGAGCTCCACTGATCATGAAAAACGATCCGATCCAGCGCTGCTTCTCTGCGGCGAAATGGGAAAAGGCCGGTGGCTACTGCCGCGCATTGCGGGCCGGTAACATCATTGTCACCAGTGGCACAGTGGCCTTTGACGAAGACGGCAACCCCTACGCCCCAAACGACGTGTACCTGCAGACCCGGCGCTGCCTGGAGATCATCGAAGCGGCGCTCCAGCAGTTGGGCACGGACCGCACCCGAATAATTGCCACGCGCATGTACACCACCAACGTGAATTGGTGGCCGGAAATCGCCAAGGCCCATAAAGCGTTTTTTGATGGCTGCGAACCGACCACCATGTTGCTGGGCGTCTGCGCGCTGATCGGTCCGGAATATCTGGTGGAAATCGAAGCCCAGGCACAGGCCGCGACACCATGACCCCGGAACAAGCACGCAAGGAGGTGCGCGATGCCGTGGTCATGGAGGTCAGCGACCTGACCTTGGCGACCGAGGGACGGCCAGTGGGAGTGCGCCTGTACCGCCCCGCGCGCCCTGCCCCGGCGCCGGTGCTGATGTACTTCCACGGTGGCGGTTGGGTCACCGGGGACCTGGACACCCACGACAGCTTTTGCCGGGTCATGAGTGAGTGGGCGGGTTGCGCCGTGGTGGCGGTGGATTACCCCCGCCCACCGGAACACCGCTTTCCCGCGGCGGTGAAGAGCTGCTATACCGCCACCGCCTGGATCGCCCGCAACGGTGCGTCCCTTGGGCTGGATCCGCAGCGCATCGCGGTCGCCGGGGGCGGATCGGGTGGTGGGTTGGCGGCGGTGATCTGCCAAATGGCCAGGGACCTGGGCGCCCCGCCCATCGGTTTCCAACTGTTGCTGTACCCGGTGCTCGACTGCCTGGCGCGCAACCGCTCCCGCAGGAACTTTGCCAACGGGTTTGGCCTGACAGCCGAGCTGATGGACTGGTACCTCGACCAGTACGTACCGCCCGGTATTCCCCTGGGGCATCCCTGGCTTTCGCCGGCGCGCGATACCTCGCTGCAAGGGTTGCCCGCAGCCCTGATCATTACCGCCGGCTGCGACCTCTTGCGCGATGAAGGGCGCGCCTTTGCACGTGGCTTGAAACGGGCAGGCGTGCCGGTGCAACACAAGGAATACACCGGCATGCCTCATGGCTTTATCAACTATCCTGCCACTGAGGCCAGTGCCCGGCGTGCCGTGCTGCTCTGTGCCGAGGCCCTGGCAGGCTTTTTCGACCCGCCCCCAGCCTGAGCGGCACTTCTGCATAAATGCAAAAACGACCTGCAGGATTCCGGGTTGTACTGGGCAAATTTGCACTGGTAGGATCGCGAGATGGTTCATCCGCAAATATCTAGATAAAGAACAATAAAAGCAGGGAGTTACAGATGACTGCTCAGGTTTCATCCGAAGCAAGCCATACCGATAATCTGCAGCACGAAGTACTGGCCCAAGTGCGCAACCATATTGGCCACCTCACCCTCAATCGCCCTGCCGGCTTAAACGCCATCACCCTGGACATGGTCCGCAGCCTGTCTCGCCAGTTGCAGGCCTGGGCCGATGACCCTCAGGTCTACGCCGTGGTACTGCGCGGTGCCGGCGAAAAAGCCTTCTGTGCCGGTGGCGATATCCGTTCCCTCTACGACAGCTTCAAGAACGGCGACACGCTGCACGAGGATTTTTTCGTCGAGGAATACGCCCTCGACCTGGCCATCCACCACTACCGCAAACCCGTACTGGCCCTGATGGACGGGTTTGTCCTTGGCGGCGGCATGGGCCTGGTGCAAGGCGCGGATCTGCGCGTCGTCACCGAACGCAGTCGCCTGGCGATGCCGGAAGTGGCTATCGGTTACTTCCCTGACGTGGGCGGCAGTTATTTCCTGCCGCGCATCCCAGGGGAGCTGGGTATCTACCTGGGCGTCACCGGCGTGCAGATTCGCGCGGCTGACGCGCTGTACTGCGGGCTGGCGGATTGGTACCTGGACAGTACCAGGCTGGCCGACCTCGACCAGAAACTCGATCGCCTGGCATGGCAGGACTCCCCACTCAAGGACCTGCAAGGCGTACTTGCCAAACTGGCCGTACAGCAACTGCCCGACGCGCCGCTCGCGGCCTTACGCTCGCCTATCGATCATTTCTTTGCACTGCCGGATGTACCGAGCATGGTCGAACAGTTGCAGGAAGTCACCGTGGCTGACAGCCATGAATGGGCCATGACCACCGCCAACCTGATGAAAACCCGCTCGCCGCTGGCCATGGCGGTGACCTTGCAAATGCTGCGGCGCGGTCGCCGTCTCCCCCTGGAACAGTGCTTTGCCCTGGAGCTGCACCTGGACCGCCAATGGTTCGAGCGTGGCGACCTGATCGAAGGCGTGCGCGCCTTGATTATCGACAAGGACAAAACCCCACGTTGGAATCCGCCGACGCTCCATGAGTTGGATGCCAACCATGTCGAGAGCTTCTTCCACACCTTCAAGCAGGTTGCGAACTAAGTCATGCAAGATATTGAATACACTGAAGAACAAGTCATGATTCGTGACATGGCACGCGACTTTGCCCGTGGCGAAATCGCCCCACACGCCCAGGCCTGGGAAAAAGCCGGCTGGATCGATGATGCCTTGGTCGCCAAGATGGGCGAGCTGGGCCTGCTGGGCATGGTCGTGCCGGAAGAATGGGGCGGCACCTACGTCGATTACGTGGCCTATGCCTTGGCGGTGGAAGAAATTTCCGCCGGTGACGGCGCCACGGGCGCACTGATGAGTATCCATAATTCAGTGGGTTGCGGGCCTATCCTCAACTACGGCACCACCGAACAGAAACAAACCTGGCTGGCGGACCTCGCCAGCGGCCAGGCCATCGGCTGCTTTTGCCTGACCGAACCCCAGGCGGGGTCTGAAGCCCATAACCTGCGTACCCGCGCCGAATTGCGCGACGGCCAGTGGGTGATCAACGGAGCCAAGCAGTTTGTCAGCAACGGCAAGCGCGCCAAGCTGGCCATTGTGTTCGCCGTCACCGACCCTGAACTGGGCAAGAAAGGCATCTCCGCCTTCCTGGTGCCCACCGATACGCCCGGGTTCGTGGTGGACCGTACCGAACACAAGATGGGCATTCGCGCCTCTGACACCTGCGCCGTCACCCTCAACCAATGCACAGTCCCCGAGGCCAACCTGCTGGGTGAGCGCGGCAAAGGCCTGGCAATTGCCCTGTCCAACCTCGAAGGTGGCCGCATTGGCATCGCCGCCCAGGCCCTGGGCATCGCCCGTGCCGCCTTTGAAGCGGCGCTGGCCTATGCCCGTGACCGCGTGCAGTTCGATAAGGCAATCATCGAGCACCAGAGCGTCGCCAACCTGTTGGCCGATATGCAAACCCGGCTGAATGCCGCGCGCCTGCTGATCCTGCACGCCGCGCGCCTGCGCAGTGCCGGCAAGCCCTGCCTGTCTGAGGCGTCCCAGGCCAAGCTGTTCGCCTCGGAAATGGCTGAAAAGGTCTGCTCCTCGGCCATGCAGATTCATGGAGGGTATGGGTACCTGGAGGATTACCCGGTGGAGCGTTACTACCGGGATGCGCGGATCACGCAGATTTACGAAGGCACCAGCGAGATTCAGCGGATGGTGATTGCCCGAGAGCTCAAGAATTACCAGCTTTGATTGAAACGGCTGTGGGAGGGGGCTTGATGTGGCAAGTGGAATTGATGCAGCAAGTCGGCTTGATATGGTGAGCAGGCCTGTTGTGGCGAGCGGGCTTGCCCCGCGTTGGGGCGCGAAGCGGCCCCAAAACCTGGCGATTTAATGTACCTGGATAAGCGCGGTGGCCTTATTGGGGCTGCTTCGCAGCCCAACGCGGGGCAAGCCCGCTCGCCACAACAGGCCCGCTCGTCACAACAAGTCCATTTGAACCCCGGTGTTCCGGATACCGGGTTATTTATCCTTGAACGCTGGCGCGCGCTTGGCCACGAACGCCGCCATCCCTTCCTTCTGATCCTGGGTGGCGAACGCTGCGTGGAACACCCGACGCTCAAAGCGCACACCTTCCGACAGGCTGACTTCAAACGCGCGGTTCACGCTTTCCTTGACCATCATGCTGATCGGTACCGACTTGCTGGCGATCAGGGTGGCGACTTTCAGCGCCTCGTCCAGCAGTTCATCGGCTGGCACGATACGCGCGACAATCCCGCAGCGCTCCGCTTCCACCGCGTCGATGAAGCGCCCGGTCAGGCACATTTCCATGGCCTTGGCCTTGCCCACCGCGCGGGTCAGGCGCTGGGTGCCGCCCATGCCTGGCAGGACGCCAAGGTTGATTTCCGGCTGGCCGAACTTGGCAGTGTCGCCGGCGAGGATAAAGTCGCACATCAGCGCCAGCTCACAGCCGCCGCCGAGGGCGAAGCCGTTGACTGCGGCGATGATCGGCTTGCGGCGGTTGGCCACGCGGTCGCTGTCGCTGAACAGGTCGTCGAGGTAGATCCGGGGGTAAGTCAGCTCGGCCATTTCCTTGATGTCGGCGCCGGCGGCGAAGGCTTTCTTCGAGCCGGTGAGCACGATGCAGCCGATTTCCGGGTTGGCTTCCAGGCTGTCGAGCGCCAGGTTCAGCTCACTGACCAGTTGCGCGTTCAGCGCGTTCAGGGCTTGCGGGCGGTTGAGGGTGATCAGTCCGACACGGCCCTGGACTTCGAGCAGGATGGTTTCGTAACTCATGTTTCGGCTCCTTAAAGATTGCGTGAAATGACCATGCGCTGGATATCGCTGGTGCCTTCGTAGATCTGGCAGACCCGCACATCGCGGTAGATCCGCTCCAGGGGGAAGTCGCTCAGGTAACCGTAACCGCCCAAGGTTTGCAAGGCGGCCGAACAGACTTTCTCGGCCATTTCCGAAGCGAACAGCTTGGCCATGGACGCCTCGACCAAGGCCGGTTTGCCGCTGTCACGCAGGGCGGCGGCGTAATGCACCATCTGACGGGCAACCGCGATTTGCGTGGCCATGTCCGCCAGGCGGAACGCCACGGCCTGGTGTTCGATCAAGGCTTTGCCAAAGCTTTCGCGTTCACGGGCGTAGTCGCGCGCCGCTTCGAACGCTGCGCGGGCCATGCCCACCGATTGCGAGGCAATACCGACGCGACCGCCCTCAAGGTTGGCCAGGGCGATACGGTAGCCTTCGCCCTCCTCGCCCAGGCGGTTCGCCACCGGCACCTTCACATCCTCAAACAGGATCTGGCAGGTGTCGGAGGCATGCTGCCCCAACTTGTCTTCAACCCGCGCCACGGTGTAGCCCGGTGAATTCGTCGGCACGATGAATGCGCTGATCCCGCGCTTGCCCGCGGCGGGATCGGTGACCGCAAACACGATCACGATCCCGGCGTTTTGCCCGGAGGTGATGAACTGTTTGCAGCCGTTCAACACGTAATGGTCGCCTTCCAGGCGCGCCCGGGTTTTCAGGCTGCTGGCATCGGAGCCCGCTTGGGGCTCAGTGAGGGCAAAGGCGCCGAGCATGGCGCCGCTGGCCAGGGGTTTGAGGAATTGTTCTTTCTGCTGATCGTTGCCGAACGTGAGAATCGGCACGCAACCGACGGAGTTGTGCACGCTCATGATGGTCGAGCACGCGCCGTCACCTGCGGCGATTTCTTCCAGGGCCATGGCATAGGCCAGGTAGCCGGTGTCGCAACCGCCCCATTGTTCCGGCACCAGCATGCCGAAAAAGCCCAATTCGGCCATTTCGCCGATGGCTTCCTTGGGAAAGCGGTGCTCGCGGTCCCATTCGGCGGCGAACGGTTTCAGGCCTTCCTGGGCAAATTGCCGGGCCGCGTCACTGATTTGCAGCTGTTCGTCATTCGGGAGCATGGTACAGAGTCCTTAATACAGGCATTCGACGGCCATGGCCGTGGCTTCACCACCGCCGATGCAAATGGCGGCAACGCCACGCTTGAGGCCTTTTTGGCGCAGGGCCGAAAGCAGCGTCACCAGGATCCGCGCGCCGGAGGCACCAATCGGGTGGCCCAGGGCGCAGGCGCCGCCATGGATATTGACCTTGTCGTGGGGAATCTCCAGCTTGCTCATGGTGACCAGGCTGACCACGGCAAAGGCCTCGTTGATTTCAAACAGGTCCACGTCGCCCAGGTTCCAGCCGGTCTTGCTCATCAGCTTGCGAATCGCCCCCACTGGCGCCACCGGGAACAGGCCCGGCTCGTCGGCAAACGCCGCATGCCCGTGGATCACCGCCAACGGCTTGAGCCCACGCTTGTGCGCCTCGGACTCACGCATCAGCAGCAACGCCGCCGCGCCATCGGAAATCGAACTGGAGTTGGCCGCAGTGACGGTGCCGCCTTCGCGGAAGGCCGGCTTCAGGCTGGCGATCTTGTCCAGCTTGGCCTTGGGGGGTTGCTCGTCGTGCAGGATGGTCTTCTGCTCTTTGCCCACGGTGACCTGCACCGGGACGATCTCGGCGGTGAAGCAGCCTTGGGTGATGGCCTGCTGCGCACGGGTCAGGGAGGCAATGGCGAAGGCGTCCTGGGCTTCACGGGTAAAGCCATTGTGCTCGGCGCAATCTTCGGCAAAGGTGCCCATCAGGCGGCCTTTGTCGTAGGCGTCTTCCAGGCCGTCGAGGAACATATGGTCGAGCACCTTGCCGTGGCCCATGCGGTAGCCGCTGCGGGCGCGGTCCAGCAGGTACGGTGCGTTGGACATGCTTTCCATGCCGCCGGCAACCACCACGTCGACGCTGCCCGCCAACAGCGAGTCATGGGCCAGGATGGTCGCTTCCATGCCCGAACCACACATCTTGTTGAGGGTGGTACAGCGCGTGGCCTTGTCCAGCCCGGCGCCGAGGGCCGCCTGGCGCGCAGGTGCCTGGCCGAGGCCGGCCGGCAGTACACAGCCGAACAACACCTCATCCACGGCATCGTTGGCGATACCGGCGCGCTCGACCACCGCGCGAATCGCGGCAGCGCCCAGTTGCGGCGCGGTCAGGCCCTTAAGGTCGCCCTGGAACCCGCCCATGGGCGTACGCGCGGCACTGACAATCACGATGGGATCATTCATGACGCATCCTCCTCACTTGGCTGCCATACGCAAGGCACCGTCGAGACGGATCACCTCGCCATTGAGCATGCTGTTTTCGATGATGTGCCGCACCAACGCGGCGTACTCGGCAGGTTTGCCCAGGCGTGGCGGGAATGGCACACCAGCGGCGAGAGAATCGCGGACTTCCGGGGCCATGCCCGCCATCATTGGCGTTTCGAAGATGCCCGGGGCGATGGTCATCACGCGAATGCCGAATCGCGCCAGTTCCCGTGCCGCCGGCAGGGTCAGGCTGGCGATAGCGCCTTTGGAAGCCGCATACGCCGCCTGGCCGATCTGCCCGTCAAACGCTGCGACCGACGCGGTGTTGATAATCACCCCGCGTTCGCCCTCGGCATTGGCTTCGGTTTCGGCGATAGCCGCTGCGGCCAGGCGCAGCAGGTTGAAGCTGCCGATCAGGTTGACGTTGATCACCTGGGCGAAGCTGGCCAACGCGTGGGGACCGTTCTTGCCGAGGATTTTCTCGCCACGCACCACGCCGGCGCAGTTAACCAGGCCATGCAGACCACCAAAGGCAGCCACGGCGGCCTTTACGGCGGCTTCGGCGGCGGCTTCCTGGCTGATATCCGCCACGGCGCTGCGGGCGTTGTCACCCAGTTGCCGGGCCTTGGCGGCGACGGCTTCAGCGTTCAGGTCCACCAGCATGACCTTGGCACCGGCCGCGATCAGCATCTCGGCCGTGGCCGCGCCGAGGCCCGAAGCGCCGCCGCTGACCAGAAAAACCTTGTTTTCAATCTGCATCATTGTTTCCTTGAAAGGTGGATCACGCCAACGCCGCTTGGGCCTTGGCGATTTCCTGGTTACGCAAGATAAAACGTTGCAGCTTGCCGCTCGGAGTCTTGGGCAAGTCGCTGACAAATTCGATTTCCCGCGGGTAGGCATGCGCGGCCAGGCGCTTGCGCACATGCAGGCGCAGCTCTTCGGCCAGCTCCGGGGTCGCTCGGTATTGCTCGTTGATCACCACAAAGGCTTTCACCAGCTCGGTGCGCTCCGGGTCGGGCTTGCCGACCACGGCGGCTTCGACCACGGCCGGGTGTTCAACCAGCGCGCTTTCCACGTCGAAGGGGCCGACCCGATAGCCGGAGGTGGTGATCACATCATCACTGCGCCCCACAAAGCTGATGCTGCCGTCCGGGTTCAATTCGACCGTGTCGCCACTGAGGTAGTACTTACCGACGAACGCCTTGGTCTTCACCCCGTCGTAGCCGGCGAACCAGCACATCGGCGATTGCTCGCGGTCAATGGCGAGAATGCCCGGTTGGCCGGCGGGCAGCTCCTGGTAATCGTCATCCAGCACCACGATGCGATGCCCCGGCGAAGCAAACCCAGCCGAGCCGATGTGTACCGGATGCGCCAGGCCATGATGGTTGCACAGCACCATGCCCAGTTCGGTCTGGCCGTAATGGTCGTGGATGGTGACGCCCAGGTTGTCGGCAAACCAGCGGATCACTTCCGGGTTCAACGGTTCGCCGGCGCTGCTGACAATACGCAGCTTGCCCTTGATCGAACGGGCGAACTGCTCGCCCCCGGCAATCAACAGGCGATAGGCCGTCGGCGAACCGGTGAGGTTGGTGATCCCGTATTTATTGATGACCCGGCAGGTGCTTTCCAGGGTGAACGGGCCGTCGTAGAAGGTGATCGGATGGCCCATGGACAACGGCCCGGTCACGCCGAAATAGATGCCGTAGGCCCAGCCCGGGTCGGCGACGTTCCAGAACGCGTCTTCAGGACGCAGGTCGACCGCATCACGGGTATAGCTCTGGAACGCAACGATGGCCTTGAGCGGTACCGACAAGGCTTTCGATGGCCCGGTGGTGCCCGAGGTGAACATCAGCAGGAACGGCTCTTCGGCGTCCAGCAGCACCGGCTCGCAGAGCTTGGAATAGTTGGGCAACTCGGCCCAGAAGCTGAAATCGCCCCGTACCAGGCCTTCACCTTTAGGGCCGGTGACCGTGACGATGGTCGGGCAGCCCTGAACCTCCGCGAGCTTGGGCCGATTCACCGCATCGGTGACCACCAGGGCTGCGCCGGAACTGTTCAAGCGGTGTTCAATGGCCTTGGGGCCAAAGGCGGTAAACAGTGGTTGATAGACCGCACCGATACGCCAGGTGGCGAACACCACCACCAGCAATTCAGCGGTGCGTGGCAACAGGCCGGCGACCTTGTCGCCACGCTTGACGCCCTGAGCCAGCAGGAAGTTGGCGAAGCGTGCCGCCTGGTCCTGCAACTCGCTGAAGGTGGACGTGGCGCTGCGCCCGTCCTTGCCCTCCCAGAACAACGCGATACGCCCCGGCAAGGCATGGCGGTCGCAACATTCAACACAGGCATTCAGGCCCTGCAGGTTGCCAGCCAAGGCGGCATCTACGGTGTGCTGGTAATCAAACTCGGTGGTGGCAGCCAAATACTCACGCATCGCTTTAAATCCTTCTGTATTTTTATTTTCAGGACGTAAACGGAACCCGTGAAATAGTCGCTCTAGAGCGTTGCAGCAGCAATGGTCAAAGCCATCAACCTGGCTGACTGGTTTGGCCAATGCCTTCTCATCATAGACCCCACCGATCAGCCGGTCGGCCCAAGCGATTGGACGGTTCGCCCGCCAGCTTCTAACCTGATGGCCTGCGCCACCGAAGAAGCCCCCTTGCGATGATCGTTCGCCCCAAACCCAACCTCCTGGGCATCCTGTTTTCCCTCAAGGGCTCGATTGCCAAGCGCATCGCCCTGCGCAGCCTGCTGGTGACATTGCTGGCCTCGGTGATCGTGCTGGTGGAAACCCTGCACCCCGCCTATTTCTCCAAGGTCAACGCTACGCCGTTCACGCTGCTGGGGCTGTCGCTGTCGATCTTCATGAGCTTTCGCAACAACGCCTGCTACGACCGCTGGTGGGAAGGTCGCAAGCAGTTGGGGCAGATGCTCATTGATGTGCGCTCGTTGATACGTGAAACCCAGGTGCTCGGCGACCCACTGGAACGGGCAAGCCTGTTGCGCGGCTTGTGCGGTTTTGCCCACGGTTTGATCGCGCGCCTGCGCCTGGAGGATGAAGCCCAGGCGATCAAGCCCTGGATCGGGGTGCCGGCGGCCCATCCCAATCTTCCCGACCAGGTCCTGCAACAGCTGGGCGCGCGGTTTTCCACGCTGACCGAACACGGCGTGATCAGTGAATGGCGCTACACCCAGCTCGAAACCCGCCTGGTCAGCCTCTGCCAGGTACAGGCTTCCTGCGAGCGGATCAAGGCCACGCCCCTGCCCTTTCCCTACACGCTGCTGCTGCATCGCACCATTTACCTGTTCTGCATTCTGTTGCCATTCGCCATGGCCGAACCGCTGGGATGGCTGACGCCGGTGTTCACCGCCATCGTCAGCTACACCTTCTTCGGCCTGGATGAAATCGGTGACGACCTGGAAGACCCGTTCGGCTTCGACGAGAACGACCTGCCCTGCAACGCCATCGTGCGCACCCTGGAGCGCGAGGTCCTCGCCGCCCTCGGTGCAACCGACCTTCCCCCTGCCCTGGAGCCGGTGGACTACGTGCTGACCTGATGCCGGTTTGACACTCGCCCTGGTCTGACCGAAGCTGAGCGCTTTGTAATAGCTGCCCAAGCTTTCGGACGCCTGCATGTCAAAGTCACGCCGTTACTCCATCGTCGGCCTGTGCGCCCTGTTGTTGATTGTGCTGATCACCTGGTATTTCTCACGCGCCACCCCGGTCGCGGTGCCCCCTGCTATCGCCCACGGTTATTCCAAGGCCCTGAAACAGGCGCACAACGGCGAACCGGGGGCGGCCCGCGTGCTGTATCAGCAGTTGGCCCGGCCAGACCTGTCCGACGAACGTCGCGCCGCGCTGCATGCCGAGTTGCCCAACTACCCCAGCCCCCAGGCCTTGAAATTGGCCGACAAGGACCTGGCCAATGAATCGCCACGGGTTCGTGAGGCGGCGATTCGCAGCATTGTCGGCCTGGTGCCCACCGGCCAGCGCACCCTGTTGCTCGGGCCACTCCTGGAGGACGCCGAGCAAAGCGTGCGCTTTGCCGCCGCCAACGCCTTGCTGGGGCTCTCGCCGGACACCCTGGGCCTGTATTTCGGGCCATTGCAGCAAGTGCTCGATGAATTCGTGAAAACGCTCAAGGCTCAGCCTGAAACGGCTGAAAGCTGGATCCAACTGGCGCGGCTCTACATCCACAGCGCGTTGCTGCCGGAGGCACAAAACGCCCTGGAACAGGCGATGCGCTTGCAGCCGGACAACCTGCAGGCCGTAGTCGCGCAAATTGAGCTGCTGGACAAACAAGGCAAGACCGACGAATCGCGCCAGTTGCTGGCTCGCCAATTGGCGGCGCACCCTGAGTCCGCCTACCTGCAACACGCCCTGGGCATGTGGCTGCTGCACCACGGCGAGCGCCCTTATGCGCTGCTCGGCCTGTCCAAGGCCGTGGAGCTGGAACCGGACAATCAGGATTACCGCTACGACCTCGCCACCACCCTGCATGCCCAGCAGGAACTCGAGGCCGCCCAGCGCCAGTTGGAAGAAATCATCCAGCGCCACCCTGCCAACCGCAAGGCGCGGGTGTTGCTGGTCAATTACTGGAAGGAAAGTGGCCAATTGCAAAATGTGCAGGTACTGCTGGCCCAACTTGAGCAACAGAATCCAGACGACCCGGCGCTGCAACAAGGTCTTTGACACCAGGCCTGCATAAGCCTTCAAAGCGGACAAATAGTACGATAGGTTGAACCGCCACAAGCCTCCACGGTCAAGAGTTTATGGCGCGCCCTGAGGCGGCGCCCCTTCTACTTGTACGTGACCCGAGGGCACTTCTTGTCTACATCCAAAGAGCTGTTCAGTGAAAAGGCGGCCACCGGTATCGAAGGTCTTGATGACATTCTTTCCGGTGGGCTCTCACGCAGCCATCTGTTCTTGCTGGAAGGCGAACCCGGCACCGGCAAAACCACCGTGGCGCTGCACTTCCTGCAAGCTGGGGCACACAACGGCGAGCGGTGTTTGTATATCACCTTGTCAGAGACCGAACGCGAGTTGCGCCAGGGCGCCAAATCCCATGGGTGGGAACTCGACGACCATATCCATATCTTCGAACTGACCCCGCCGGAAAGCCTGCTCAACGCCGACCAGCAGCAGAGCCTGCTGTATTCCTCCGACCTTGAACTGGGGGAAGCCACCCGGCAGATTTTTGAAGTGGTCGAGCGAGTCAAGCCGACCCGCGTGGTCATCGACAGCCTGTCGGAGATCCGGCTCCTGGCACAAAGTTCGCTGCGCTATCGCCGGCAGATCCTGGCGATCAAGCATTACTTCGTACGCTATGACGCCACGGTGCTGCTGCTGGATGACCTGACCACCGAATCCCTGGATAAAACCGTGCACAGCGTGGCCCACGGTGTGATTCGCCTGGAAGAGCTGACGCCCACCTATGGCGCTGAGCGGCGCCGTATACGCGTGGTGAAGTACCGTGGCCAGAAATACCGAGGCGGTTTCCACGATTTCACCATCATGGGCGATGGTATCCACGTGTTCCCGCGCCTGGTGGCAGCCGAACATCGCGGTGGCTACATCCGCGAGACCTTGAGCAGCGGTATTGCGCAGATGGATGCATTGATGGGCGGCGGCGTGGAGACCGGCTCCAGCAGCTTGATCCTGGGCCCTGCGGGGACCGGCAAGTCATTGATCTCGATGATCTTCGCCGCCGCGGCGGTCGCCCGTGGCGAAAAAGCCGCACTGTTCATCTTCGATGAAGAGCTGGGGCTATTGTTCGAACGCATGAAAAACATGGGCATCGACCTCGCCGCGATGCAAGCCACCGGCAACCTGCTGATCGAGCAGGTCGACGCAGCGGAGCTGTCGCCGGGCGAGTTTTCGCACCGCGTGCGCCGCTGCGTGGATGAGCGGGGTATCAAAACCGTGGTCATCGACAGCATCAACGGCTATCAGGCCGCCATGCCGGAAGAGAACGCGCTGATCCTGCATATGCATGAACTGCTGCTGTACCTCAACCGCCGGGGCGCTGCCACGTTCATGACCGTCGCTCAACACGGGCTGGTCGGCGATATGCAGACCCCCGTGGACATCACCTACCTGGCCGATACGGTCATCCTGCTGCGTTACTTCGAAGCATTGGGCAAAGTGCGTCGGGCCATCTCGATCATCAAGAAACGTACCGGCTCCCATGAATCGACGATCCGCGAATACCGTATCGGCAGCAGTGGCATGACCGTGGGCGAGCCCCTCGACAACTTCCAGGGTGTATTGCGCGGTATTCCGATCTTCACGGGCTCCGGCTCACCCTTGCTCAAGGAAGAGGGATAGTGAGCGGTTTTTCCCCCCTCTCCGAGCGCGCAATCATCCTCGCACCCTTGGGGCGCGATGGTTCTCTGGCGCTGATGATGCTCAACGAAGCCGGCTACAGCGGTATGGTAGCCAGCAACCTGAACATGCTCTGCGACGCCTTGGAGCACGGTGCCGGCCTGCTGGTGATCGCCGCTGAAGCCTTGCGCGGGGTCGACCTCGAACCGCTGCTGGATCACCTGCATCAGCAGCCGGCCTGGTCAGACCTGCCGATTGTGCTGATGACCCACCACGGCGGCAGCGAACAGAATGGCTCCTCGCACCTGAGCGGGTTGCTGGGCAACGTGACCTTCCTGGAGCGGCCTTTCCATCCGGTGACGCTGATCAGCCTGGTCAGCGCCGCCCTGCGTGGTCGACGCCGGCAATACGAAGCCCGCGACCGCCTGGTGGACCTGAGCGAAAGCGAACTGCGCCTGCAACGCACCCTGGAAACCCTCGAACAACAAGTCGAGGAACGCACGGCCCAACTGCGCAGCAACGAAGAGGCATTACGCCAATCGCAGAAAATGGAAGCGGTCGGACAGTTGACCGGCGGTATCGCCCATGACTTCAACAACATGCTGACGGGGATCATCGGCAGCCTGGAGCTGCTGCGAAGGCGCGTATCGCGGGGCAAGCTGGATGACCTCGATAGCCTGATTGATTTGGGGGTGACGTCCGCCAACCGTGCTGCCGGCCTCACCCATCGTTTGCTGGCGTTCTCGCGCCGCCAATCGCTGGATTCCAAACCCGTGGACATCAACCAACTGGTCGCTTCCATGGGAGAGTTATTGCAACGCAGCATCAACGAAAGCATCGACCTCGACATGCACCTGACTGATGGCTTATGGACCGCCGAAGCCGACCCCAATCAACTGGAAAGTGCCCTGCTCAACCTGGTGATCAACGCGCGGGATGCCATGCCCGGCGGCGGCAAACTGCTGGTTGACACCACCAACCGCCATCTGGACAGCGTTTTCACGGCGGCCTACGGCACCTTGAAGCCCGGTGACTATGTAGAACTCAGCATCAGTGATACCGGCTGCGGTATTCCGGAACACTTGATGGGCCGAGTCTTCGATCCGTTCTTCACCACCAAGCCCATTGGCCAGGGCACGGGCCTGGGGTTATCGATGATCTACGGCTTTGCCCGTCAGTCCCACGGCCATGTGACGATCCACAGCGAAGTGGGCAAAGGCACCACCGTCAGCCTGTTCCTGCCGCGCTTTGTGGGCGAGCTCACCGCGCTGGAGGCCGACAACCCGACGTTGCTGCCCTTTGCCAATGCGGGTGAAACGGTATTGATCGTTGAGGACGACCCGGCCGTACGCGTATTGGTCTGCGCGGTACTGAAGGAGCTGGGCTACGGTTTTGTCGAAGCGGGAGATGCCGACGCGGCGCTGCCGATTATCGAGTCCGAACAACGCATTGACCTGATGATCAGCGACGTCGGCCTGCCCGGTATGAACGGGCGGCAGTTGGCAGAAATCGGTCGCCAGATACGCCCGGATCTCAAAGTACTGTTCATCACCGGTTATGCCGAACACGCCGCCGTGCGCGGTGGTTTCCTCGACCCGGGAATGCAGTTGATCACCAAGCCATTCACCTTTGATCTGTTAACGGCGAAGGTCAGGGAGATGATTCAGGCGTGACGCGGGTAAACGGACCGATCTAGGCGGCAATCCGTTGGTTCGATTTAAAGCAGTGTCCCCTCATGCGGACACTGTCGCCTTGGGCTGTTTCAAGCTAAAAGTCGCTGGATATGCTCTTGCAGCGTATCCAGGTCAAACGGCTTGGCCAAAATCGGCGCATTACGCGTGATCGGGCTATTACAGTCGAGGATTTCCTGCGGGTAGCCGCTGATAAAGATGACTTTCAACTCCGGCCGCAATTTGATCGCCGGCTCGGCGATCTGCACCCCGGAGATTCCCCCAGGCAGGCGATAATCTGTGACCATCAGGTCCAAGTGTGGCTTGGTTGCGAGGATTTCAAACGCCTGCTCCCCATCGATGGCCTTCAATACCCGGTAACCCAGGCCGGCCAGGTATTCACCCAGCACGAACATAATGGATTCGTCGTCTTCGACGATCAGTACGACATCTTGTGCATCTTCACTCATGGGAAGCCTTTGTTCGGTCATTTGCTGCAAATACGACCATAGGGTCATGCAGAGGTTGCGTCGAGGTGACGATTGATTTCACACCGGCGCATCCAGGGGCAGGCACACCCGGAACAGCGCGCCCTCGCCTATCTGGCTCTCGACTTCGATGGTGCCGCCGTGGGCCGCCACGATCTGCTCGGAAATAAACAGCCCCAGGCCCAGGCCCGCGGCTACATGGCTGGCGGATACGCGCTCGAACTGCTGGAAAATCCGCTTCTGGTTGTCTTCGCTGATCCCGATACCATGATCACGCACTTCCACCCGCGCCTCGCCGTGCACGGCATAGACGCGCACCTCCACCGGGCTCTTGGCCCCGTAGCGCAACGCATTGGTCAGCAGGTTGGAGACCACCTGCTCGATACGGAACTCGTCCCAGTTGCCCTCCACCGGCCCGTCGGCGTCCAGTTGCATCGACGACTCGGCGGCCGCCACCTGGGGGGCAAAGTTCTCCAGCAGGTTGCGTACCAATTGCGTCAAGTCAAAGCGTGCCGGGCGAATCGACAGCTTGCCGGTGCGGATACGCGACACATCGAGCATGTCTTCGATCAAGCGGATCAGGCTCTGGATCTGGCGCTCATCGCGGTCGACCATCGCGTGCATCTTGTCCAGGGTAAACGCGGCGGCGTTATCCCGCGCCAGGTGCATCTTGCGCAGTTGGGTTTCGAGGATCAGCCCGTTGAGCGGTGTACGAACCTCATGGGCAACGATCGACATAAAGTCATCGCGCATGCGCACTGCCTGTTCCAGTTCAGCCTGGGTGGCCTGCAGGCGCGTCAACAGCAGTTCCTGTTCGCGGCGACTGCGCTCAAGGGCTTCGACCTGCAGTTTCATCGCCTTGCTCTGGCGGTAGAGGTCGACGAACACATTGACTTTGCTCTTCACCGCATGGATGTCCAGGGGTTTGTGCAGGAAGTCCACGGCGCCACTTTCGTAGCCCTTGAAGGCGTAATTCAGTTCGCGGCCCGCGGCGCTGACGAACACAATCGGGATGTTCTTGGTTTTCTCGGTACCGCGCATCAGTTCGGCCAGCTCGAAACCGTTCATGCCGGGCATCTGCACATCGAGGATCGCCATGGCGAACTCATGCTCCAGCAACAACGACAAGGCCTCGTCGGCGCTCAAGGCCTTGAAGACCTGGCGATCCTCGCGCTTGATCAGCGCCTCGAGGGCCAGCAGGTTTTCCGGCAGATCGTCGACGATCAGCAGTTTGGCCTGGACAGTACTTAACATGGGGAAGATTCCAGGGAAGCCAGCAAGGAGGCAATGCGGCTCAAGGTCAGAATATGGTCGGGTGTGTGCAGGGCCAGGGCTGCCCGTGGCATCACCGCAATACGTGCTTCGTCGGGGTCCTGTACAACCGTGGTGCCACCGCTGTGCTTGACCTGCATCAGGCCATGGGCGCCGTCATGGTTGGCGCCGGTCAACAGAATCGCGAGCAGGCCCTTGCCATAGGTATCGGCGGCGGAGGCGAACAGGTAGTCGATGGCAGGCCGGGAATGATGTACCCGGTCTTCCTGGCTCAGGGACAGGCTGCGATCATGCTCCACCGACAAGTGATAGCCAGGGCCGGCGAAATACAAGGTGCCCGGCTCGATCGCTTCTTTGTCCTGGCCTTCCCGTACCGGGATGCGCAGCCGCCGTGAAAAAACCTCGGCCAACTGGCTGCGGCGCTCATCCGGCAGGTGCAGCACGGCGACGATCGGCAGACCGAAGGTGTCGGGCAAGTCACTGAAAATACTCAGCAACGCCTCGACCCCGCCAGCGGAAGCGCCGACGACGATGGCTTCAATCCCGCGAATCGGGTTGGCGGCGGCGTCGTTCATGATTTTCGGTAGATCCGTTCCTGCTTGACCAGGGGTTCGAATTGCTTGCTGTAGCCGGAAAATTCCAGGGTTTCCTTGCTGCCCAGCACCAGGAAGCCGCGATGGCACAGCGACTCATGAAACAATCCAAACGCCCTGTCTTGCAACTTTTTATTGAAATAAATCAGAACATTACGGCATGAAATTAATTGAGTTTCTGAGAACACGCTATCGGTCGCCAGGCTATGGTCAGCGAAGGTCACATTCTCACGCAGCGTCTTGTCGAAGATCGCGTAATCGTAAGCCGCGGTGTAGTAGTCGGCAAATGAACGCTGCCCGCCAGCCTGCTGGTAGTTGGCAGTGTAGGCGCGGACATTCTCCAGAGAAAAGATCCCCTGCTTGGCTTTGTCCAGGGACGCCGGGTTGATATCGGTGGCGTAGATGATGGTGCGCTCCAGCAACCCTTCTTCACGCAGCAGGATCGCCATGGAGTACACCTCCTCCCCCGTGCTGCAGCCGGCGATCCAGATCTTGATCGACGGGTAGGTCTTGAGCAGCGGCACCACTTCCTGGCGGATCGCAAGGAAGTGCGACGGGTCGCGAAACATCTCGCTGACCGGAATCGTCAGGAATTGCAGCAATTGCATGAACGCCGCCGGGTCGTGCAGCACCCGCTCCTGCAGCGCCGAAATGGTCGCGCAGTCGAACTGGCGCAGGGCGTGAGCCACGCGGCGTTTTACCGACGCACCGGAATAGTCGCGAAAGTCATAGCTGTACTTGAGGTAAATCGCCTCGATCAGCAGGCGCAGCTCAATATCGCTGCTTTTTTCCAAAAAACTTCGCTCCACTTAAATGCGTTCCATCTTCGGTAGCCATACGCGGATCAGCGAGAACAGGCGATCCAGGTCAATCGGCTTGGCCAGGTAATCGTTGGAACCCGCCGCAAGGCAGCGCTCCTGATCGTCCTTCATGGCCTTGGCGGTGACGGCAATGATCGGTAGTTTTTTCCAGCGCGGGTCCTGGCGAATCAAGGTGGTGGCTTCGTAACCGTCCATCTCGGGCATCATCACATCCATCAGCACCAGGTCGATATCGTCGATCTCATTGAGTCTATCGATGGCTTCACGACCGTTACGCCCGATGACCACCACAGCCCCCTTGTGCTCCAAGGCACTGGTCAGGGCGAAAATGTTGCGCACATCGTCGTCCACCAACAGAATCTTGCGGCCTTCGAACACCTTGTCGCGGCTGCGGGCAGTCTTGAGCATCGTCTGGCGTTCATGGGACAGCTGGGATTCGACTTTGTGCAGAAAGAGTGTCACCTCGTCCAGCAGGCGCTCCGGGGAACGGGCACCCTTGATGATGATCGAGCGCGAATACTTGCGCAGTTCGGTCTCTTCATCGCGGGTCAGGTTGCGCCCGGTGTAGACAATCACCGGCGGGAACGAGCAGATATCCTCGGTGGCCATGCGCTTGAGCAACTCGTTGCCGAGCATGTCGGGCAGCTTGAGGTCGATGATCATGCAGTCATAGACGTTGGCGCGCAGCAGGTCGAGGGCCTCCTGGGCAAAGCCGACGGCGGTGATTTCGATGTCATCGTCGCCGATCAGGCGGGCAATGCTGTCGCGTTGCAGGTCATCGTCCTCCACCAGCAGCACGCGCTTGACCTTCTGGGTCAGCTTGGCTTCCAGGCGCGCAAACACGTCCTTGAGCTCTTCGCGGGTGGTGGGCTTGACCGCATAGCCGATGGCGCCCATATGCATGGCGGCTTCGACGCGGTCTTCCACGGAAATCACATGCACCGGGATATGCCGGGTATTGGCATGTTCCTTGAGGCGCTGCAACACGGTCAGGCCCGAATGATCCGGCAGGCGCATGTCAAGCAGGATGGCATCGGGAATGTATTCCTCGGCCAGGCTGTAGCCTTCGTCTGCGCCATGGGCCACCAGGCAGTGATAACCCAACTCATGGGCCAGGTCGAACAGGATGCGGGCGAAGTTCGGCTCGTCTTCCACCACCAGGATGCAACGGGTGGTAAACGGGGCTTTCTCGCGATCGTCGGCAAACCGTGGGATCTGTTTGGCGTCCGCGATCGGCAAGGGTGATACCGCGATCGGCTTGGGCGCCGGGACCGCAACCACCTGGCGTGGCGGCTCGATAGGCGCCGCGTCTTCCTCACGCTCGATGTACTGCTCCGGCAACACCAGGGTAAATACGCTGCCCTTACCCGGCTCGCTGGTCACGCTGATATAGCCGCCGAGCAAGGTGGCCAGGTCGCGGGAAATCGACAGCCCCAGGCCCGTACCGCCGTAACGGCGGTTGGTGGTGCCGTCGGCCTGGCGGAAGGCTTCGAAGATACTTTCCTGCTGGTCCGGGGCAATACCGATGCCCGAATCACGCACGGTAAAGGCAATGCCCTCACCCGGCGCCCGGGAGACCGACAGGCTGACTTCACCTTGCTCGGTGAACTTGATGGCGTTGGACAGCAGGTTCTTGAGGATCTGCTCCAGGCGTTGGCGGTCGGTGAACAGCATGGTCGGCGAGCCTTCCAGCACTTCGACCTGGAACGCCAGCTTGCGATCGGCGGCGAGCGGTTCGAACATCCCGCGCAGGCCGTCGACCAGGCGCGCCACACTGGAGTTTTCCGGGCGCACCTCCAGTTTGCCGGCTTCCACCTTGGAAATATCCAGGATGTCGTTGATCAGATTGAGCAGGTCATTACCCGCCGAATAGATCGACTCGGCGAACTTGACCTGCTCGGCACTGAGGT
Source organism: Pseudomonas sp. FG86 (assembly GCF_057808775.1). Classification (NCBI taxonomy): domain Bacteria; kingdom Pseudomonadati; phylum Pseudomonadota; class Gammaproteobacteria; order Pseudomonadales; family Pseudomonadaceae; genus Pseudomonas; species Pseudomonas sp. FG86. The sequence goes on from NZ_JBMDIS010000004.1 coordinate 104,057, forward strand.
TTTCCTGGGGGTTCTCGGCCAACAGCTTGGCCAGAATCAACGAGCTGTTCAGCGGCGTACGCAGCTCGTGGGACATGTTGGCGAGGAACTCGGACTTGTACTTGCTGGAGCGCTGCAACTCTTCGGCGCGGTCCTCGAGTTCGAGCTGGGCCTGGTTGAGTTCGACGTTCTTGCGGTCCATGGCGTCGCGCTGCTCCGCCAGGGTCTGGGTCTGCTCGGCCAACTGCTCGTTGGTTTGCTCCAGTTCCGCCTGTTGGGTCTCAAGGTGGGCCTGGGACTCCTTGAGGATGCGCGACTGCTCTTCGAGTTCTTCGTTGGCGGTCTTGAGCTCTTCCTGCTGCACTTGCAGCTCTTCGTTGAGCTGCTGGGTCTCGGCCAGCACTTCCTGCAGGCGCTGGCGATAACGCGCGGCTTCGATGGAAGTGCCGATATTCCCGGCGATCAGCTCCAGCAAATCGACGTCACGCTCTTCCAGAGGGCGCAGGAAACCCAGTTCGATCACACCGTTGACCCGGTCATCGTTGCTCGTCGGCATCACCATCACGCTGCGCGTGGCGCCTTCGCCCAGGCCGGAGCTGACCTTGAAGTAGTCCACTGGCACGTCGTCGAGGCGAATCAGGCGATCCAGCTGGGCAGCCTGCCCGACGATACCTTCGTCACTGTAGATCGACTGTTCCTGCTGCTCCTGCTCGCGGGAGAAGCCGTACGTGGCCACGCGCTTGAGGCCGCCGTGTTCTTCGCGCACATACAGCGCCGCGACGGCCGAGCCCATGTACTGGGCGAAGAACTGCAAGATATTGCGGCCCAGCATGTTCAAGGTCAGTTGGCCGAGGACCTGTTCGGCCAACTCGGTCTGGCCATTACGCAACCAGGCTTGCCGCTCGAGACGCTGCGCGATCTTCTGTTGTGACGCGAGGTTTGCGCTGTAACTATTGGATAAGGAAAGTAAATTTTTACGACCGATGTAGGCCAGAAAGCCACTCAACCCGAGTACAAATGCCAGGTACAAGCTGACGCTGATGACCGTGGTACGGGTGACGTCTTCGTTGCGGGCGATACGGAACTGCTGCTCCATCGCCACCGCATCGTCGTATCCCTTGCGAATTTCGTCGGTCAGGCGCTTGCCGCGGCCGGCCTTCACAGCGCTACGGAAATCACCGCTCTCCCGCTGCATATCAATCATCGATTGGGCGTACTTGTTCCACTCGATCTGCAAGGCTTCCAAGCGCTTGAGGCGGTCCACCTGCTGGGGGTTGTCCGCCACCAGGTCCTGCAAATTGCGCAAATCGGCAATGATGCGAGGCTTGGCCACTTCATACGGATCGAGGAAATGTTCGTCACCGGTGATCAGAAAACCGCGCATGCCGGTTTCCAGGTCGACGGTCAGCTTTGACGTCTCATTGAGGTTGTTGATGACCCGGTCGGTGTGCTCCACCCACTGGATTACCGACAGCAAATAAGTGATCAGGCAGACGAAAAATACCGCGCTGAGCACGCCCACGCCCAGGGGCAGCGCGACGTTTCGGCCCAGCAGTGTACGAAAGCTCTTTTCATCGACAGTCGACGCGGGAGTCATGGGCATGCCTTGGCCAATTCAGAAAAACGAGGAGTTTGCCCCAAAGTTGCGCGCGAACGCTATTTTTCTGTATTGATTCGGCTGCTTAAATATCAGGCTGCTTGGCTCCGGAACTCCTCGCGCTTTCTTCCTCAGCCCAAGAAGCAAGGAGAACAGAACAACCCGACGGGACATTCTGCTCCACGAACGTCACAATGCCAGCAATTACTTTGGAACTTGCTGGCGTTGCTTCCACTCATTACTAAGTTGTCTTTTTGCCTTTCACGCTCAGCCCCTCACCTTTCAGGAATGTCTACTATGCCCACCGCCTCCACCATCCTTGTAGTCGAAGATGACGCCATCGTGCGCATGCTGATCGTCGATGTACTCGAAGAGTTGGAGTTCGCAGTGCTGGAGGCCGCTGATGCCGAAAAGGCGCTCGAAGTGGTTGAAGACATCCACCAGACGATTGATCTGATGATGACCGACATGGGCCTGCCGGGTATGGACGGCAAGCAACTGGCGGCCAAGGTCCGTGAGTTGCGTCCGACCTTGCCGATATTGTTCGCCAGCGGCTATGCCGAAAATATCGATGTGTCTACCGGTATGCAGGTGATCGCCAAGCCGTTCTCGATCGATCAGTTGCGCGACAAGGTCAAAGCGATGTTGCCGCCTGCCGCATGACCGCCCACTGTCAGCGCATGCTGCCCACCCTGGACGGCTGTCAGCGCCTGCGCAGCCTCTGACGTTGAATTTCTCATTTATTGATTCGATCGGCCAAGGCAACGGCGGCTGCACGCCTGATTTCGTGCTTTTAACGTGACGTCCGGCCAATAAAAATGGAAACTCATGGCGCTTGCGCGCCATGTACCATAACTCTCCCCACCAAGCCCCCCTGGAAGGACGCAACAACATGATTGGAAAACCGACGCGCCTGCTGTTGGCGAGCCTCTCGATACTCATGAGTACCGGTGCCTGGGCCGATTTCACGGCGACGCCGAGCGAAGCGCGGGCCATTGCCAAGGAAGCCTACTTGTATGGCTATCCAGTCGTTGAGATGTACAAGACGCTCTACACCCAGGCCGTTGATAAAGGCGGGGCCAACTTCAAGGCACCGTTCAACCATATCGGCAATACCGCCCAGGCGCTCACGCCAAAGGACACCGCATTCGCGACCCCGAACATCGACACACCCTATTCATTCGTGTGGATGGACCTGCGCAGCGAGCCGCTGGTGCTCACCCTGCCCAAGATCGAAGACGACCGTTACTACTCGGTGCAACTGATCGACCTCTATACGCAGAATTTCGCTTACCTGGGCACCCGCAGCACCGGCAACAATGGCGGCCACTACATGGTCGCCGGCCCGGACTGGAAAGGTCAGCAGCCAGTCAACGTGGACCGTGTGGTGTACAGCGAGAGCAATATTGCCTACGCCCTCTACCGCACTCAGTTGTTTGATGAAAAGGACCTGAACAAGGTCAAGCAGATTCAGAACGGCTACAAAGTGCAGTCGCTGAGCAATTACGTGAAGCAAGCCGCCCCGGCCAAGGCAGCCAAGATCCAATGGCCCAAGCCATTGGCGACCATGACCGAAGGACCGCAGTTGTTTCGCTACCTGAACTTCATGCTGGCCTTCGCCGCGCCCCAGGACAGCGAAAAAGACCTGCTGGCGCGCTTTGCCAAGATCGGCATTGCCCCTGGCGCCCCGTTCAAGGTCAACCAGTTGACGGCTGAACAGCGCAAGGCCCTGGAAGACGGCATTAGCGACGCCAGGGCGGAATTCGCAGCCTTTAAAAAGGACAAGCTCGACACCCATCAGGTCGCCAGCGCCGACCTGTTCGGCAGCCGTGACCGCCTGAAGAACAACTACCTGTACCGCTACGCTGGCGCCAACATCGGGATTTTCCGCAACTCGGCCGATGAGGCGGCATCCCTGAGCTACCTCATCGACAGCGAGGGTAAACCCGCCAACGGCGCTCGTCACAGCTACACCGTCCACTTTGCCAAGGGCCAGCTGCCGCCGGCCGATGCATTCTGGTCGCTGACCATGTACGACGCCAAGACCAAGCTGCTGGTGCCTAACCACAAGAAGCGTTACCAGATCAACTCGCGAATGCTGCCCAACCTCAAGCTGGACGCCGACGGCGGCTTGACCCTGGCGCTGCAGCACCACGAACCGCCGAAAGAAGAACAAAGCAATTGGCTACCTGCCCCTCCTGGTCCGTTCTACGCGGTACTGCGGATTTACCTGCCCAAACCTGAGGTGGGCAACGGTGAATGGAAGCTGCCACCGCTGACCCCTCTCAAGTAGACGTTGGCGGGCCTAGGGCTTTCTGAACTTCAGGGAGGACTGATGCAGGTCCGACGCCCAGCCATCGATGACGCCTTTTACATCATTGGGCGTCATCGCTTGTGCGTCGTTTTCCAGGGGTTTGCCGGTGCCTTTGCGCACGACCTGGGCGACGACGTTGCCGTTGGCCCCATCGAGAAACTGTGCCTCGGTACCCAGGATCGTGTCCTGGTCGCGAATGCCGCTGCCAGCGCTGACCGCCGCCGCGACTAACGCGACAGGCACATACTCATAGGGCTTGAGCCCCTGGGTCTTGGTGCTGACCGCCGTGATCGCTGCCCGCACCACCAATACCCCGTTGCCTGGCCCTTGCGCCAGGGGCAATGACTTGCCGAGCTCGCGCTTGAGCGCCTGGTTGAAGTAGTCGTTGATGCCGCGCAACGTGCTTTCGGGGATTTTCGTCGTGGCGTGGGGCTTGGGGTAGAACTGGGTGGGTTCGATATACACCGCGTTGTAGCGACTCACGTCCAGCTTGGGGTCGACCCAGCGCATCACTTCGGCCCCCGAGGGCGACTTGGCCTCCTTAAGGCGACTGTAGTCGGAAAGGAACCCCGAATATTCATCCGGTTGTGTAACTTTGCTGGCACAGCCCACCATCCCGATCGAAGCGATGCAGAGCGTGCTGATCATTCGCCTTAGCTTCATACTTGAACTCCTTGGCAACCATCATCAGAACGTTGAGCTGTAGGTATAGCCAATCACGGAAAAATCGCGCGCTTAGCCGCGTTCGCGGGGAATCAGGCTCTGTAACTGCGCCGCGAGGAAGTTGGCGTCGAAGCCGAAGGTGTCCGGGTCTTTCAGGCCGTTGGTCTTCTTCCAGAGCCAGTCGTTCTTATCCGCGGGCAATACCAGCGAGACACTGCCATGCCGCGCGGCGGTAAGGCCCATGACCGACACGCAGATCAACCCGCCGGCGCCCATGACCTCGGGCACGAACTCGACGTTTTTGCCGGTGATCTGCACCGTGAGTTTTTCCGTGTTGAAAGGCGATGTCTCCACCGGCATGCTCGGGCCGCTGGCCACGTAGGCTTCGCGGTGAACCTCCAGCAAGCCATGGGTCTTGACCGGTTCCAGCCACTGCTCGATCTGCTGGAACAACTCGCCGAGCTTTTGCGCCCAGCGGGCTGATTGCACATCGAACTGCTGTTTTTTATGCGCTTCGCTATCGGCGTAATGACGAAGCATCTCGCCCAGTTGCTGTACATCGTCCATTGCGGATTTCCTTGGGTGAGCCCATTTGCAAAACCCGATCATGGCAGATGCGGCGCCTGGCCGTACGATTAACGCCCGCCAGGCTATCGCCTGCGAAACAACGGCCGTGGCTCGATGGCGCTGCGGCCATACAGCACGCTCATCCCCGCCAGGCCCTTGAGGGCATCCTCGGCGGACTTGTCGGCCCGCAGCGCAAACGCATCGAACCCGCATTGGCGCATATGGCTGAGTTGGTCGCGCAATACATCGCCAATTGCGCGCAACTCACCTCGCCAGCCCAGTCGCGTGCGCAACAGATAGGCTTGGCTGTAGGCACGTCCATCGCGAAAGCTGGGGAAGTCCAGGGCGATCAGCGGCAAGGTGGCGAGCCAGGGTTGCAGGTGCTCGACCTCATCATCCGGCCCCAACCACACGCCCTGCCCCGCCTCATAGGCCGCCAACGGCAGGATCAACGGGCCAGGCGCTCGCACCTCGTCGCGCACCAATACCCAGGGGTCATCCTCGACGATCCGCGCCACACCCTGTTCCAGCCTCAATAGGTTGATCATGCCGGCTGCCCCGCGTAGACCCGTTCCTTGAACGGCTCCAGGCCAATGCGCTGCAGCGTGTCGACAAAACGCTCCTCGCTTTCGCGGTAGCGCACGAAGGTGCTGATGACTCGCTCGATCACATCGGGAATTTCGGCGGCGCTGAACGATGGCCCGATCACTTTGCCCAAGGCGCTGTGCTTGCCCTGGGCGCCACCGAGGGTGATCTGGTACCACTCGCTGCCATTCTTGTCGACGCCAAGAATGCCGATATTGCCGATGTGGTGATGGCCGCAGGCATTGATGCAGCCGGAAATATTCAAGCTGATATCACCCAGGTCATGCAGGTAGTCCAGGTTATCGAAACGCTGCTGGATCGCCTGGGCGATGGGGATCGACTTGGCGTTGGCCAAGGCGCAGAAATCGCCGCCCGGGCAGGCAATGATATCGGTCAACAAGCCGATATTGGCCGCACCCAGGTCGTGTTCGCAGGCCAGTGTCCACAGGGCATGCAGCTGCTCCTTGGGCACGTCCGGCAGCACGATGTTCTGCTCATGGGCGATGCGTATTTCCCCAAAGCCGAAACGCTCTGACCACTGCGCCACGGCATCCATTTGCCGGGCGGTCACATCGCCCGGCGGCGCGCTGATTCCCGGCTTGGTGGAAAGCACCACGCTGGTGTAGCCCGGTACTTTATGTGGCATCACATTACGGCTGACCCAGCGTGCAAAGTGCGGGTTGTCCGCCAGGGCGGTGCCATAAGCCAGGCTGGTGTCGGCCAGGTGCGCATAGGCCGGTGGGACGAAGGCCGACGCCACACGGGTATATTCGGCGTCGGTCAACTGCGCCGGGCCGTCACGCAAGTACTGCCACTCTTCTTCCACCTCGCGGGAAAACGCTTCGATCCCCAGGGCCTTGACCAGGATCTTGATGCGCGCCTTGTATTTGTTATCCCGCCGACCGTGGCGGTTGTACACGCGCAATATCGCCTCGACATAGGACAACAGGTGCTGCCACGGCAACCCTTCGCGAATCATCAGCCCCAGGATTGGCGTGCGCCCCAGCCCACCGCCCACCATCACGCGCAGCAGCATGTCGCCCTGGCGGTCACGGTAAAGGTACAGGCCGATGTCATGCATCATGATCGCGGCGCGGTCTTCGTCGGCCGAGCAGATGGCGATCTTGAACTTGCGGGGCAGGAACAGGAACTCCGGGTTGATGGTCGACCACTGCCGCAGGATCTCCGCCAGCGGGCGCGGGTCCAGAATCTCATCGGCGGCGACCCCGGCAAAGGCCTCCGTGGTGATATTGCGCACGCAGTTACCGGAGGTCTGGATCGCATGCATGTCGACCTGGGCCAGGCGTTCGAGGATGTCGGGCACCTGGTGCAGTTCGATCCAGTTGAATTGCAGGTTCTGCCGCGTAGTGAAATGGCCGTAGCCACGGTCGTAATCCCGTGCAATGCCAGCCAGCGTGCGCAATTGCCCGGCACTCAAGGTGCCGTAGGGGATTGCCACACGCAGCATGTAGGCATGCTTTTGCAGGTACAGGCCGTTTTGCAGGCGCAGGGGCAGGAACTCCTCCTCGCTCAGGTCGCCGGCGATAAAGCGTTCCACCTGGTCACGAAATTGCGCCACGCGCTCGAACACCAACGCCCGGTCGTATGCGTCGTATTGGTACATATCACTGCCTCATCAGGGTGGGCCGCATCCACGGTGCGGCTTCTTTGGCACGACTATGCACCTGCGGCGCAGCGCGTTATAGATTCACATCCAGCGATAAAAAGCGGATCAGATGGCCTTAGAGCAGCGTTTTCAGGCTGGATGAACTGATCCGCAGTAATGAGGTTTTTCTGAGTCTGTTTTGTTTTGCCCACGCTTCCTACAGTGCCGCCACTTGGAACCGTGGGAGGACTGAGCATGACTACAGCAACAACCGGACAGGCCTATAACTATAAAGTCGTCCGCCAATTCGTGATCGCCACCCTCGTCTGGGGCGTGGTGGGCATGGCCATGGGCGTCTGGATCGCCTCGCAACTGGTCTGGCCCGAGATGAACCTTGACCTGCCCTGGACCACCTTTGGTCGCCTGCGACCGCTGCACACCAGCCTGGTGATCTTCGGTTTTGCCGGCAGTGCGCAATTTGCCGCCAGTTACTACGCGGTACAACGCACCTGCCAGGTTCGGCTGTTTTCCGACACGCTGGCCGCATTCACCTTCTGGGGCTGGCAGTCAGTGATCGTGATCATGCTGGTCAGCCTGCCACTGGGTTACACCACCACCAAGGAATACGCCGAGATCGAGTTCTCCGGCGCGGTGTGGATGACCGTGGTGTGGGTGGCCTATGCCATTGTGTTTTTCACCACCGTGGTGCGGCGCAAGACCGCGCATATCTACGTGGGCAACTGGTTCTTCGGCGCGTTTATCCTGGTGATCGCGATGCTGCACGTGGTCAATCACCTGGCGATCCCGGTGGACTGGTTCAAGTCCTATCCGGTCTACGCCGGGGCCACCGACGCGATGGTGCAATGGTGGTACGGACATAACGCCGTAGGCTTTTTCCTGACTACCGGTTTTCTCGGGATGATGTACTACTTCGTGCCCAAACAAGTCGGGCGTCCGGTGTATTCCTATCGCCTGTCCATCGTGCACTTCTGGGCGTTGATCACCCTGTATATCTGGGCCGGCCCGCACCACCTGCACTACACCGCGCTGCCGGACTGGGCACAGTCGCTGGGCATGGCGATGTCATTGATCCTGCTGGCGCCAAGCTGGGGCGGCATGATCAACGGCATGATGACCTTGTCCGGCGCCTGGCATAAGTTACGCACCGACCCGATCCTGCGCTTTTTGGTGTTGTCGCTTGCGTTCTACGGCATGTCGACCTTCGAGGGCCCGATGATGGCGATCAAGACGGTCAACGCGCTCTCCCACTACACCGACTGGACCATCGGCCACGTCCACGCCGGAGCCTTGGGCTGGGTGGCGATGATTACCTTTGGCGCGCTCTACCACATGATCCCCAAGGTATTCGGGCGTGAACAAATGCACAGCGTGCCCCTGATCAACCTGCACTTCTGGTTGGCGACCATCGGCACGGTGTTGTACATCGCCTCGATGTGGGTCAACGGCATCACCCAGGGCTTGATGTGGCGGGCGGTGAACGATGACGGCACGCTCACCTACTCGTTTGTCGAAGCCTTGCAGGCCAGCCACCCCGGCTTTGTGGTGCGTTTTGCCGGCGGCCTGTTCTTTCTCAGCGGCATGCTGCTGATGGCCTACAACACCTGGCGCACGGTGCGGGTCGCCGACTTGCATGTGGCCCAGCTCGATGCGCGGATCGCCTGATATGTGGAGTTTCCTCATACTGATGTGCCTGTATGGCGCGGTGGAGTACTGCTTGCGCGGGCAGACCAACGAGAGCCTGGATGAGGCCAGTCTGATTCCGTTTGCCGACGACCCGGAAGTGGCACGGCGGGTGGAGCAGGCCACTGGAAAACCGGTCAACGCGGTGGCTCCAGAAACCGCCAGGCCGGGCTGGATCAACCTGGACATGTGAAACTGCTCCGGTTATTTGCTCGGCAACTGCGTATGACTATTCGGCGACCGATGAGTAAGGTGGGGCGACATTCCTTGTCAGGAGCATCGCATGCGCACCATCGGCCTTATCGGCGGCATGAGCTGGGAGTCCAGCGCCGAGTACTACCGCATCATCAACCAGCACGTGCGCGACCGGCTCGGTCCGCTGCGCTCGGCGCAATTGTTGATGTACAGCGTGGACTTCGGCCCCGTGGAACAGGCCCAGCATGCCGGGCGCTGGGACGACGCCGCGCTGATCCTGGAAGATGCCGCGCGCCGCTTGCAGGCCGGGGGAGCCGAGTGCGTGGTGCTGTGTACCAATACCATGCACTTGGTGGCGCCGCGTATTGAGGCAGCGGTGTCGATCCCATTCCTGCATATCGCCGACGCCGCCAGCGCGGCGGCCGTCGAAGCCGGCACCTTGACGGTTGGCTTGCTCGGCACGGCGTTCACCCTGGAGCAGGACTTTCTCAAATCACGCCTGGCCGCCCAGGGCTTGACCGTGCTGGTGCCCGAGGCACATGAACGCCAGGCGGTACACCGGATCATCTATGAGGAGTTGTGTGTGGGGGTGATCAGCGAGGCGTCCCGCCAGGTATACCAGCGGGTGATCGAGTCCCTGGGCGCGCGCGGCGCCCAGGCCATCATCCTCGGGTGTACGGAAATCAGCCTGCTGATCAAGCCGGAACACAGCGACCTGCCGCTGCTGGACACCACCGAGCTGCATGCGCAGGCTGCGGTGGCGTTTGCCTTGCAGGATTAAGCCGACCGGCGCAGGCGCGCCATGCTCAGGGTGTCGACGAAGACACCATCACGCAGGGCGTAATCGCGCAGCCGCCCTTCGACTTCGAAGCCGAACTTGCGATACAGGTTATGCGCGGCTTCGTTGTCGGCATACACCGTAAGTTCGACACGGTGCAGGTTCATCCAGTTGTCGGCCACGTCCAGCGCAGCAGTCAACAACCGCGAACCGACACCCTTGCCTTGCCAAGCCGTGGCCACGCCCATGCCGAACGATCCCACATGGGCCTGGCGTACGCGCAGGTACTGTTCCAGGCCAAGCTGGCCAATCACTTCTCCCCCATGCAACGCCACCAGTTGGAGCCGCCGCTCGTTGTCCATCACCAGGCGTTTGCGCCAGGTTTCAGCGGACTGAAAAGGCATCTGCAGCACCTGACGGCACACGGCCGGCTCGTTGTAGAGCGCGGCGACGCCTTCAAGGTGGGCTTCGGTAAAGCGCTGGATCACGATATGGGGTTCAGGCGGGTGCATTGTGTTTCATCCTTTGAAAAACAAGTGGCCGCCCAGTGTAGGGGTGGCTCTATCGGCGGTGCAACGCCGCCAACCGCCACACCCGCGCAATATCCGCCGACCTCTCCCGCAACAAGCGCGGTGCCTCACTGCACGCCTGCTCAAGGCTCATCGGCCCGGAGGGCAAAGCAAAAGCCGCCGCCACCCCATGGGCGTACATCTGCTCATAGCCCTCGCCCAGGGTGCCGGCGATCACGATGACGGGGACGTTGTGCCGGCGAGCGATACGCGCCACACCAAACGGGGTTTTGCCCCGCAGGGTCTGGGCGTCGAAGCGGCCTTCGCCGGTGATCACCAGGTCGGCGCCGCGTACGGCTTCGTCGAGGCCCACCAGTTCGGCCACCACCTCCACACCGGCGCGGAACTGTGCGCCCAGAAAGGCCTTGGCTGCGAAGCCCAGGCCACCGGCGGCACCGCTGCCGGGCTCGTCGCGCACGTCCCTGGGCAGGACCTGGGCGCAATGGTCGGCAAAGTGGCCAAGGGCGGCGTCCAGCTGTTGGACTTGCTCGGGGTTGGCGCCTTTCTGCGGGCCGAAAATCGCCGAGGCGCCGTGGGGACCGCATAACGGATTGTTCACGTCGGCGGCGATGTCGAAACGCACTTGGGCCAGGCGCGGGTCCAGTTGCTCGAGGCTGATACGTGCCAGTTGACCCAACGCCAGGCCACCCGGTGCCAGGGCCTGATCTTCGGCGTCGAACAGTTGCACACCAAGGGCCTGCATGGCCCCCGCGCCGCCGTCGTTGGTCGCGCTGCCACCAATCGCCAGGATGATGCGTTGGGCGCCAGCATCCAGGGCCGCGCGGATCAGTTCGCCGGTGCCATAGGTGGTGGTCCGGCATGCATCGCGCTGGCCTGGCGGCACCCGTTGCAGGCCACTGGCCTCGGCCATTTCGATGATGGCGGTGTGGCTGTCGGCCAACCAGCCCCAACGCGCGTCAACCGTCGCGCCGAGCGGGCCGCGTACGCGCTGGTGACGCAGCTCGCCATTGCACGCTGCAAGCACCGAATCCACCGTACCTTCACCGCCATCCGCCATCGGGCACTGGATCAACTGTGCATCCGGCCAGACCTGGGCCAAGCCTTCGGCAATGGCCTGGGCGACGCCGTCGGCACTCAGGCTGTCCTTGAACGAGTCGGGGGCGATGATGATTTTCATGGGCTTTCTCCGGTTTTTATGACGCCCATGCTGCCAGTTGGCTCCGGTAATAACGCCGGTCCGATGCACAAGTGCGGGTGGGGTTTGTTGTTCATTCGGACAAAGGCTGGGGCAATAGCTGCACGCCAAGGTACAGCGCGAGCATGCCATCGAGGGTCAGCGGGTCGACGCCGCTCAGCTCGGCGATGCGTTCCATGCGGTAGCGCAGGCTGTTACGGTGGATACCCAAGGCATCGGCGCAAGCCTGGCTTTGCCCATCGTGATCGCACCAGCTGCGCAACGTGGCCAGGAGTTGGCCGTTGCTGTCTTTGGCCAGCACTTTGCGCAAGGGGTTGAGCAGCTCGTCCAGCGCATCGTCGTTGCGATGGCGCCACAGCATCACCGGCAGACGGTAACGGTTGAGGGTCAACAGGCGCGACTGGGGCAAGATATCGCGCCCATAGGCCAACAAATCGCCGACCCTGCGGTAGCATCGACGCAATCCCGCCAGCCCATCGGCCTGCCCGCCAACGGCGACGCGCAGGATGTTCCAGCCCAGGCCCTGAAGCTTCTCCAGCAGGCGCAGGTTGTCCACCGGCACGGCTGCCGGTCGGCACCACAGCAGGGAAAACTGCGCCGAGCTCACACACCAGCTGTCCGGGTAGCGCGATGTCAGCCAGGCACTCAAGGCCTCCGCCGATTGCCCCACCCCCAATTCGAACAGGTAAGGCGTGCGTGCCATCTGCGGTTTGAGCCCCAGTTGTTGGGCTTCGTCCACCAGGCGGGGAGAGTCGCCGCTGTCAGCCAGCAACAAGGCGAGCAGATCGTCGCAGCGCTGGCGCCGCCATTGTTGTTCAACCTGCTGGTGACGTTGGCTGACCAACATTTCGGCGGTCATGCGCACCAGCTCGGCATAGGTGCGCAGCCCTTCCGGTTCGCCGGTGATGCCCAGCACGCCGATCAGGCGCTGGTCATGCATCAGCGGCAGGTTGATACCGGGCTGTACGCCTTTGAGGTGCTTGGCAGTCTGCCCATCGATTTCGACCACGCGGCCATTGGCCAATACCAGTTGCGCCCCTTCGTGGCGGGTGTTGATGCGTTCGGGCTCACCACTGCCGAGGATCAGGCCCTGGCTGTCCATGACGTTGACGTTGTGGGGCAGGATCGCCATGGTGCGGTCGACGATATCCTGCGCCAAGTCATGATCCAGCTCGAACATGGGGCCATCTCCTGGAAAGAAGTCGTTGAAAGGGAGGGTTGTTCATCGGCACAGCGCAAACGATGCTTCACTGTGCGCGAGCACAAAGACAGCACCCCGCCAGGTGGCCGAGACTCGTTGGGCGATCAACGTTACCTGCGCATCGCGAAAAATCATAATAAAGAGAGATCCCCATGTCACAGAGCGCCGCTGCCACACTGGCCACCGATGACGATAAAAACGCCATCTACAAGCGCATCACCCTGCGCCTGATTCCCTTCATCTTCATCTGCTATCTGTTCAACTACCTCGACCGGGTAAACGTTGGCTTTGCCAAGTTGCAGATGCTCGATGCCTTGAAGTTCAGCGAAACCGTCTACGGCCTTGGCGCCGGGATTTTCTTTATCGGCTACGTGCTGTGCGGCGTGCCGAGCAACCTGGCGTTGACCAGGTTCGGCCCACGACGCTGGATTGCGTTGATGATGATCGTCTGGGGCACGCTGTCGACCTGCCTGCTGTTTGTGACCACGCCGACGCACTTCTATACCTTGCGCCTGTTGACCGGCGCCGCTGAAGCGGGCTTCTTTCCCGGCGTGGTGTTGTACCTCTCGCAGTGGTTCCCGACGTTCCGCCGTGGTCGCATCATGGCCTTGTTCATGTCGGCGATCCCGGTCTCCGGCTTGCTCGGCAGCCCGTTTTCCGGCTGGATTCTCAACCACTTCGCTGCCGGCCAAGGCGGCCTCGCGGGCTGGCAGTGGATGTTCCTGCTGCAAGGCATCCCGACCGTGATCCTCGGCGCCCTCGCCTACTTCCTGCTCAGTGACAGCTTCGCCAACGCCAAGTGGCTCAAGCCCCATGAGCGCGCGGTGCTGGAGGCCGACCAAGCGACGGACTTGGCGAACAAGCCGAAAACCACCACGGACTCCCTGGGAGAAGTGTTCAAGAATCCGGCGATCTGGGCTTTCGGTCTGATCTACTTCTGCATCCAGAGCGGCGTGTACGCGATCAACTTCTGGCTGCCGTCGATCATCAAGAACCTGGGGTTCAGCGATAACCTGGTGATTGGCTGGCTCAGCGCGATTCCCTATCTGCTGGCCGCGGTATTCATGTTGCTGGTGGGCCGCTCCGCCGACCTGCGCAAGGAACGGCGCTGGCACTTGGTGGTGCCGATGCTGATGGGCGCAATCGGCCTGGTCATCGCGGTGAATTTCGCCACCACGCCGGCCATTGCGATTCTTGGCCTGACCATCGCGACCATGGGCGCCCTCACCGGCCTGCCGATGTTCTGGCCGGTGCCGACCGCCATGCTCAGCGCAGGCGCAGCAGCCGGTGGCTTGGCGCTGATCAACTCCATGGGCCAGATGGCCGGCTTCCTCAGCCCGTATATCGTCGGCTTTGTGAAGGATGCCACCGGGTCGACGGATATGGCGCTGTACTTGCTGGCTGCGGTGATTGTCGCGGGCAGTGTGCTGGCGTTACGCATGACGCGGACCTTGAAGGCCTGACGCCGTTTATGTAGGAGCGAGCTTGCTCGCGAAAAACCTCAACGATAACGCGTGTTTCCTGAATCAACGCGGCGCCTGTGAGTTTTTCGCGAGCAAGAACTAGGCGTCCCCCTCGCTCCTACAGAAGGCGAGGTACGCTTAACTGGGAGACCAGTTTGCCGGGCGACAGCGCTACAGCAGACCGCCGCCGTCGATATCGATCACGGCACCGGTCATAAAGCCATTCTCCATGGCCAGCACATACCCGGCCGCCACCTCCTCCGCTTGCCCCACACGCCCTACTGGCAACGCGCCGCCCGCCTTGGCAAACATCGCCAGCCGTTGTTCTTCAGCCAGCCCGGCATACGCCGGTGTGTCGATCACGCCTGGGCTGATCACATTGACCCGACGCGGTGCCAGCTCCTTGGCCAGTTGCTTGCCCAATGCTTCAGTGGCGGCGTTGATGCCGGTCTTGATGAACTGCCCCGGTGCCAATTTTCTCCCCAACTGGCCAGAGGTCAGGCTGATGCTGCCGCGCTCATGCATAAAAGGCAGGGCCAACTGGATGGCGCGCAGTGAACCCCAGAGCTTCACGTTGAAATTGTCCTGGGCTTCGTCCAGGTCCGTTTCGACCAGGGGTTTGGCCCGTACCGAAGGGCCCGAGGTATAGACCAGGTGGTCAAAGCGCCCCACGCGTTCGAACAGTTGCTGGAGGGAGTTGGCGTCGGTCACGTCCACCGGTTCGCGGCGCACGCCGTTATCGACGCCGGAGGACAGGCGTCGGCCGGCCAACACCACCTGCGCACCACGTGCGGTCGCCGCCTTGGCCACGGCGGCACCGATACCGCTGCTGCCGCCGATTACGATCACGGTTTGACCGCTGAGGGAGGATGTCATGGGGAAATGTCCTGGGTTAGAAAGTGAGCGTTCATCTTCCCAGCTTGGCAATCGACGAAAAATCCCGGTAAAACGACAGGATCTTTAAAGGATTTTTATAAATGAGCTCGATTCTCGACCTGGAAGTCTTTGTGCGCACCGCCGACACCGGCAGCCTGTCTGCCGCCGCACGCAGCCTGGGGCTGAGCCCGGCCGCCGCCAGCATCGCCCTCAAGCGCCTGGAAACCCGCCTGGGCAGTCGCCTGCTGGCGCGCTCCACACGCAGCATGCGCCTGACCGAGGAAGGTCGGCGTTACCTCGACAGCGTGCGCGAGGCGTTGGCGACGCTGGCCGAGGGTGAGCAAGCGCTCAGGCAGCAAAGCCACGGCTTGACCGGGCTGCTGCAGTTGGCGGCGCCGTCGGATTTCGGGCGCAACGTGGTACTGGGCTGGCTGGATGCGTTCAAGCTCGAGCACCCCAACATCCGTTTGCAATTGATGCTCAACGACAGCAATGCCGACCTGTTCCGCGAAACCGTCGACATCGCCCTGCGGTTCGGTGTCCCCCGGGACTCCAGCCTGGTGGCGCTGCCGGTGGTGCCCGATCATCGACGCATCCCCTGCGCCAGCCCCGACTACCTGGCGCGCCATGGCACGCCGCGCACCCCGACGGAGCTGGCGCAACACAACACGCTGCGCTACATGCGCCAGGGGCGCGCCAACAACACCTGGTACTTTCGCCAAGGCGCCGTGCTCCAGGAAGTCGAGGTGACGGGCGATTACCTGAGCGATGACGGTGAAATCGTGCGTCGCTGGGCATTGGCCGGACATGGCATCGCCTATAAGGCCAACCTGGATATCGCCCGCGACCTCAAGGCCGGACGCCTGGTGCAACTGCTGCCGGATTGGCAAGGCGAACCGACGCCGTTCAACCTGATGTGCCCCCACCGCCTGCAAGTGTCGGAGCGGGTGAAGGTGTTGCACCGTTTTTTACAGGTGCGCTGCCAGGCCTTGCTGAACGCATGAAGAAACGCGCGCAGGGCTTGTTCCAGAGCCTGCGAGTCTGGTATTGCATAACGTACATTTGCGCGTTTCGAGGAGCTTTCCATGATTTACCGCACACTGGGCCAGTCCGGCTTGAAGGTCAGCGCGCTGACCCTGGGCACCATGATGTTTGGCGAACAGACCAGCACCGAGGACTCGCTGCGCATCATCGACAAGGCCTGGGACCAGGGCATCAACTTTATCGACACGGCCGACGTCTACACCGGCGGGCGCTCCGAAGAAATCGTCGGTGAGGCCATCGTGCGTCATCGCGAGGACTGGGTGGTGGCCTCGAAAGTCGGCATCGGCCCCGTCGACGGCGTACCCAACCGCAGCGGTTTGAGCCGCAAGCGGATTTTCAACGCGCTGGAAGCCAGCCTGAGGCGCCTGGACACGGATTACCTGGACATCTACTACCTGCACCGTGAAGACCACGGCACGCCGCTGGAGGTGACCGTGTCGGCGATCGGCGACCTGATTCGCCAAGGCAAGATCCGCTATTGGGGCCTGTCCAACTACCGCGGCTGGCGCATTGCCGAGGTGATCCGCGTGGCCGAGCGCCTGGGTGTCGACAAGCCGATCATCAGCCAACCGCTGTACAACATCGTCAATCGCCAGGCCGAGGTCGAACAGCTCACCGCCGCCGCCGCGTACGGCCTGGGCGTAGTGCCTTACAGCCCATTGGCCCGGGGCGTGCTCAGCGGCAAGTATGCGCCCGACGTCACCCCTGAACCGGGCAGCCGCGCCGCGCGCCAGGACAAACGCATCCTGGAAACCGAGTGGCGCGTAGAGTCACTGCGTATTGCCCAGCAGATCCAGCACTACACCCAGGGGCGCGGTGTCGGGATGGTCGAGTTTGCGATTGCCTGGGTGCTGAACAACTCGGCAGTGAGTTCGGCGATCGTCGGGCCTCGTACCGAAGCCCAGTGGGACGCCTACACGAGAGCGCTGGATGTGCACATCAGCGCTGAGGATGAAGCGTTCATTGACACGCTGGTGACGCCGGGGCATTCGTCGACGCCGGGGTTCAATGACGTGGGCCACTTCGTCTCCGGGCGAATCGTACGACCTTGAGCCGGCGCCCATCGCTTGGATGTGCGCCGCTGGCTCAGTCCAGCGGCACATCCAGGCTGACCTTGACCCGGTCCATCACCACGATGCTGCGGAACCACTTGATATTGCGGTTCTCGTAGAACAACTGCCGGGCCAAGGTCTCGTATGCCTTCATGGTCTCCACCACGATCACCAGCATGAAATCCGCATCGCCAGTGACGTAATAGCACTGCTGCACCTGGGGAATCGACATCTGCGCCTTGAGTACATCAAGGTCTTCGATGTGCGTGCGTTCGGCGTGCACCTCCACCAGGATCGTGATCGGCTTGCCCAGCGCCTCCTGGTTGACCACCGCCGTATTCGCCGTGATCACCCCGCTCTGCTGCATGCGCTTGATTCGCCGCTGCACGGCAGCCGTCGACAAGTTTACCTGCTCGCCAATCACCCGCAGGGCGGTGGTGTTGTCATGTTGCAGGTGCTTGAGAATCGCCACATCGAATGCGTCGAGGGGTGGCTGCGGGGGGATGGACATCCGTAAGAACCCTGGGCGTGAGAAAATTTCCCATAAGATGCCCCAAAACAGAGCAAACGTCTCAGCTCAAAAGCAATATATTCCCAGCCTGAAATCCCCCCTCTTTTTTAGCTATCGGTTTTCGCGAGGACAGCGTGTCTAAAGGTGTTGTGTTATCGGTATCGGCCTCGGTGTTATTTGCCGTGATGTATTACTTCACGTCATTGCTCACGCCATTGAGCGGCCTGGAGATTTTTGGCTGGCGCATGTTGCTGACCGTGCCGTGCATGACGGTGTTCATGCTCGTCACTGGCGAATGGCGACGGGTGTGGGAACTGTTGCGCAGGTTGGCGGCCCAGCCACGGCTGATTGCCGGGGTGGTGGTGTCCTCGGCTTTGCTCGGGGTGCAACTGTGGCTGTTTATGTGGGCGCCGCTCAACGGGCGCAGCCTGGACGTGTCGGTGGGGTACTTCCTGCTGCCGCTGACCATGGTGCTGACCGGGCGCCTGGTGTATGGCGAACGCCTTTCGCGCCTGCAACAGATTGCCGTGGTCTTCGCCGCCCTGGGGGTGCTGAACGAGTTGTATCAGGCGGGCGGTTTTTCCTGGGCCACGCTGGTGGTGATCATCGGCTACCCGGTGTATTTCGTGGTGCGCAAATACCTGGCAACCGACCACTTGGGCGGGTTGTGGCTGGACATGGCGTTGATGCTGCCGGTGGCCTGGTGGTTTGTGCAAAGCGGCGAACAAGGCTTCGCGGTGCTGGATGCCTATCCGAAGCTGTACGCACTGATCCCGATGCTGGGCTTGATCAGCGCTTCGGCGCTGGTGAGCTATATCATTGCCAGCCGCTTGCTGGCGTTCAGCCTGTTCGGCCTGCTCAGCTATGTGGAGCCGGTGCTGCTGCTCGGCGTGGCGTTGCTGCTGGGTGAAGGGATCAAGGCCGGGCAATGGCTGACGTACATTCCGATCTGGCTGGCGGTGATGGTGCTGGTATATGAAGGCTTCAAGCACCTGGTGCGCCAGCGAAAAGCCTGACGCCAGGCAAAAAAAACCGCCCGGCCGAGGCAGACCTCGACCGGGCGGTTTTTTGTTCAGTCGGCGCTCAATACACCGCGACGTACCTGGTCACGCTCGATCGACTCGAACAACGCCTTGAAGTTGCCCTCCCCGAACCCATCGTCGCCCTTACGCTGGATGAATTCGAAGAACACCGGGCCCATCAGGGTTTCCGAGAAAATCTGCAGCAACAGGCGCTTGTCGCCTTCAATGGACGAGCCGTCCAACAGAATGCCACGCGCTTGCAGTTGGTCCACGGGTTCGCCGTGGTTCGGCAGGCGGCCTTCGAGCATTTCGTAGTAGGTGTCCGGCGGCGCAGTCATGAAACGCATGCCAATGCGCTTCAACGCGTCCCAGGTCTTGACCAGGTCGTCGGTGAGGAACGCCACGTGCTGGATGCCCTCGCCGTTGAACTGCATCAGGAACTCTTCGATCTGCCCGGCTCCCTTGGACGACTCTTCGTTCAACGGGATGCGGATCATGCCATCCGGGGCGCTCATGGCCTTGGAAGTCAGGCCGGTGTATTCACCCTTGATGTCGAAGTAGCGGGCTTCACGGAAATTGAACAGCTTCTCGTAGAAGTTGGCCCAGTAAGCCATGCGCCCGCGGTACACGTTGTGGGTCAAGTGATCGATGACCTTGAGGCCGGCGCCTACCGGGTTGCGCTCCACGCCTTCGAGGTACACGAAGTCGATGTCATAGATCGAGCTGCCCTCACCGAACCGGTCGATCAGGTACAGCGGTGCTCCGCCAATCCCCTTGATGGCCGGCAGGTTCAGTTCCATTGGCCCGGTTTCGATATGGATCGGTTGCGCGCCCAACTCCAGGGCACGGTTGTAGGCTTTTTGTGAATCCTTGACGCGAAACGCCATGCCACACACCGACGGGCCGTGTTCGGCGGCGAAATACGAGGCGATGCTGTGGGGCTCGTTGTTGAGGATCAGGTTGATCTCGCCCTGGCGATACAGCTCCACGTTCTTGGAACGGTGGGTCGCGACCTTGGTGAAGCCCATGATCTCGAAGATCGGTTCCAGGGTGCCGGGGGTGGGCGATGCGAATTCAATAAATTCAAAGCCCATCAGGCCCATCGGGTTTTCGTATTGGTCTGCCATGTTCGGCGCCTCATCATGCTTGTGATTAACGGATATCAATTGCCAGCAAGGATGAAGCGCGAGGGCGGTGCACACGAGAGGCCCCGCACGCTGCGGGCGAGGAAATCACCAAAGATGAGGGGGGAGCCGAGTAGCTTCATGGTTACATCAGTCTCTGACGGCCGAGGCTTGCGTGAGCGCAAGTCCATATTCTTGTATGCGTAAATCGATTCTACACAGCGTAACCGAGTTTGTCCGTACTCTTATCAAATCCCCATTGCCCTGACCCGCGCAAGGGGTTTGTTGCATAGGTAGATCCCCAGCAGGATGACCGCGCCCCCCATCAGCATCGGCGCAGTCAGAGGCTCTCCCAGCAGCAATGCGCCACAGATCACGGCCGTCAGCGGATTGAGCGCGATAAATACCCCGGAACGTGTCGCGCCAATGCGCCGGATACCCTCGTAGTAGCCGATATACGCCAGGGCCGAGCCCAGCACACCCAGGTACAGCAAGCTCAAGAGTTGTGGCAGATGAACGTTGCCGAGTGCTGCGGTGGTGAAGCTTCCCGTGGCCAACGTGGCAGTGCCCAGCATCGACGTCCCCAGCAATATCGACCAGGTCACCGTCTGCAAGGGGCCCAGGCTTTGGTTGAGTCCACGAGACAGCAGCGAGTAGACGCCCCACCCCACCACGCAACCGAGAATGAGCAGGTCGCCGATCCAGGCGTGGCTGGCCCCCTGCAACACGTGCGGGTTGCGGCTGACGATCACCGCCGCCGCGCCAACCAGGCACAACACGATGCCCAGCCACTGGGCGCGACCCAGGCGCTCCTTGAACCACAGCCAGGATGCCAGGCCGATCACCGCCGGGTTCAGCGCGACGATCAGTGATGCCCGCGAGGCATTGATGTACTGCAGCCCATAGAAGAAGCACAGGTTGTAGAAAAAGATCCCAAAAAACCCCAATACCGCCAACCGTGCCAGTTGGCGGGGGCTTGGGCGTACCAGCGCAATGCGCGCGCAAGCCAGGTACAGCAGCAGCGCCAGGCTCGCCAGGAGAAAACGCAGGCTGGCGGCCAGCAATGGATTGATCTGATCGGCCAGGTAACGCCCGGCGACGAAGGTGCCGCCCCAGACCATGGTGACGGCGGCGAGTTTGCAGTAAGTCAGGCGATCCGGGCTGGGGCTCATAGAAAGTTGCTCGAGGGGCGAAAGAATGCAGTTATTCTTTTGCTAATACCTCCTCATCGTAAAATGAGTGTTTGCTCATGACCCTGACTCAATTGGAAATCTTTGCCCTGGTTGCCGAGCTGCAAGGCTTTACCAGTGCGGCCCACCGGCTGGGCATCAGCCAATCTGCGGTATCCCACGCCATCAAGGCGCTGGAGCAGGAGTTGGGCGTGGAACTGTTTCGACGTCACCAGACCCTGGTGGAGCCGAGCGATATTGGCCAGCAATTACTCGGACGCGCCCGTGCCATGCTGGGCCTGGCCAACACCCTGCAACAGGAGGCCGCCGATGCCCGAGGCATGAAGCGCGGCACCTTGCGCATCGGTTCGTTTGGGCCCACTGCGTCGAATCGCTTGCTGCCGAGCATTCTCAGGCGGTTTCGCGCAGCGCATTCCGGCATCGAAGTGCACGTGGACGAGGGGCCTGATCGGCAAGTACTCCAGTGGCTGGATGAGCGGCGTATCGACGTCGGTTTCGTGGTACTGGAACAAGAGCGCCTCGACACCTTTGCGGTGTTCGAAGACCAGTTGGTGGCGCTGTTGCCCGCCGATCATCCCCTGGCCGCACGAGAGGCCCTGACCCTGCGAGACCTGTGTGACGATCCGTTCATTCTCACCGAGGCCGGCTCCTCGGAGTTGGTCACTCGCCTATTCAGCGCGGCCCGGTTGCAGCCGAAGGTACGCTATCGCTGCGCCCAACTGCTCAGCACCCTGGAAGCGGTCAGTCGTGGCGATGGCCTGAGCATCGTGGCAGAAGCCTCCTTACCCCAGGCAAGCGACCCGCGCTATGTCAAACGCGCGTTGTCACCCCGCGTGCCGCGCCAGATTGGCCTGGCCGTGCTGGACCGGCGCCAGTCGTCTCCTGCCACGCTGGCCTTTATCGCGATGGCACAGGCCCCGGGAATGGCGAGCATATTTCCAGCCGGCCATCTATCATCGACGCATCCCTGACCGGCCTACCGGTACATTCCCCCACTGTGTAACAGGCCGTAGAACTCATGCCGCTCACCGTCCAAGGTCCTCGAAAGCCCTTCACACGCTACTCGATCAGTGCATTGTCCGGGCTGCTGCCGATCCTGCTGGGCGTCGTCATCCTGTACTGGCAAGCCGAAGGCACGCTTGAACAGAGCACGGCCCAGACGGCCCAGGAGGCCGTGCGCCAGTTCGACCTGATGCTCGACAACACCGCACTGGCGGCCCAAGCCTTGCTCCCGCTGGCCGGCCAACCCTGCGACGCCGCTACGCAATTGGCCTTGCGCGAACAGGTCACGCGCCGACCGTTCGTACGCGCCACCACCTTGTCCTGGCAGGAAAACATCTATTGCAGCTCATTGTTCGGCAGCCACTACGCATCGCAGGTCAATCCGGATGATTATGTGGACGGTCGCCTGTGGTTGATGAATGGCAACCCGGTCACACCGGATACCGCGCTGCTGGTCTATCGCCTGGTCGAAGGCGACCAAGGTGCCTTTGCCTCGATCGATGGATACCACCTGACCAACGCCCTGCGCCTGATCAGCCGCTATGCGCAATTGGTCCTGCAAGTGGGTCCCCATTGGCTGGACGCTGAGGGCAACGTGCATGACACGGCCGTGCCGCAGTTCGCGGTGGCCCACCACCACCTGGTCTCGCCGCGCTATCACTACAGCGTCGAAGCCGGTATGCCGGCGGGTGAAACCTGGCGTTATATGCAAGCGCGCTACCCGGCGATGTTCAGCCTGGTCGTGTTCTTCGGCATCCTGGCGGGCCTGCTTGCGCACTGGCTGCAAAAACGCGTGTCGGCCCCCTCCCATGAGTTACAGCGCGCGTTGGGGGCCAACGAGTTCATGCCTTATTTTCAACCCGTGGTCCGCGGCGATACCCGCCAGTGGGCGGGCTGTGAAGTGCTGATGCGCTGGAAACACCCCAAGGAAGGCCTGGTGCGCCCCGACCTGTTCATTCCGCTGGCCGAGGATTGCGGCCTGATCGTACCGATGACCCGCGCGCTGCTACGCCAAACAGCCGCGCAACTGGCGCCCCATGCCGCGCGCTTCAGCCCAGGCTTTCATATCGGCGTGAATATTACCGCCCGCCACTGCGAGGACCTGGCGCTCGTGGAAGACTGCCGGGAGTTTCTGGCGGCCTTCACGCCTGGCCAGGTCACACTGGTACTGGAGCTGACCGAACGTGAGTTGATCGAGCCCACGGACATCACCCGCCGCCTGTTCGACGCCTTGCATGCGCTGGGCGTCATGATCGCCATCGACGACTTCGGCACGGGTCATTCCAGCCTGGGTTACTTGCGTAACTTCAATGTGGACTACTTGAAGATCGATCAAAGTTTTGTCGCCATGATCGGTGTGGACGCGCTCTCGCGGCACATCCTGGACAGCATCATAGAACTGTCCGTCAAGCTCGACCTGGGCATCGTTGCCGAAGGCGTGGAAACAGCAGAGCAATGTGAATACCTTGCCGCACACGGTGTGCACTTCCTACAGGGTTATCTGTTTGGTCGTCCTTTACCTTGTGATGAATTCATTAAATCCCTGGCCCGCCATTGAATAGCCAGCGACTAATACGATGAAATAATGTTGTTCAGACAAAAGACATGATTTACTCATGACGGATTAACTACTACAATTTTTCTTGCCTGTGCAGAAGTCCGCAGGACGGCTTTTTCCTCGAGTCGCCTTAACGCGCTTGGCTTGTAGCTTTGTCTGCAGTTGATATCAGTCAAATACACTATTGGAGTACAGATTTTGTCCAGACTCGCCGAATTTCGCGCAGCAGAAAAAGCCCTTCAAGAACAGCTTGCCCAGCTGGAGTCCTTGAAGAACGATGCCGGCCTGAAGAAAGAAATCGAATTCGAAGAAAAGCTTCAAGCGCTCATGAAGAGCTATGGCAAAGGGCTGCGCGATATCATCTCGATCCTCGATCCCAACCTGGGCAAGGCCGGTGCGTCGGTTGTCGCCGCACCAAAACAGCGCCGCGCACGCGTGGTCAAGGTTTACCAAAACCCGCACACCGGCGAACTGATCGAAACCAAGGGCGGCAATCACCGCGGCCTGAAAGCCTGGAAAGAACAGTATGGCGCCGCCACTGTAGACTCCTGGCTTCGCGGCTGATCCACCGCACTAACAAAAAGCCTCGCATAAGCGAGGCTTTTTATTTTCGAGTTCGAAAACGAACTTAAATAACATTTCATTCGGTTCAAAAACGATTGATGTAACGCCATCAAAGTTTCAAGCTGTCACGCACCGAACTGACTTCATCCTTGCTCGCTTCGTAAGCTTGCGCTTGGCCCGCGTATGAAAATACATAGGCTTTATCGACATCAACAGCGCCCACCAATGTTTGCGACAGCACATGCCGCCCGTTTTCGGTAATCACGCAAGTAGTTTCGAGCGCATCGAGGCGACTCAACGTCGTGGGGTGCATCTTGGTGCAAACGCTTTGATAACCGCCTTGGGCAAAATCCTTCTGGATGGATTTACGCATTTCCAGCAATACCCCCTGAAGATTAACTTTATGCCCGGCCTCGATCGGCGTGCCAGTCAACTCCATGACCATCAGGGTGCTGCCGTTTTCATCGTTCTTGATGGCCCGTTGGCGCGACACGGCGGCAGGGTTGGCGGGTGCCTGGTCGTCGGGCACCACCTCCTCCACCTGCCAGCCACTGGGCCAATGAATTTCCGGGTCGGCCGCCAGCACAAAGGGGC
The DNA here is from genome assembly GCF_057808775.1 of Pseudomonas sp. FG86. Lineage (NCBI taxonomy): Bacteria > Pseudomonadati > Pseudomonadota > Gammaproteobacteria > Pseudomonadales > Pseudomonadaceae > Pseudomonas > Pseudomonas sp. FG86. The sequence continues at coordinate 128,968 of NZ_JBMDIS010000004.1, forward strand.
TGCCCATCAGCAAACACAAGGAACTCAACAGCGGTCTACGAAATTCGATCATTGCAAAAAACGCCCAAGGTTCAAGCGACAAAGTTTGAGCCTCGGCACCCACGGGCCGCAAGGTCCGTGTGGGCTTTTTCATTTGGCGCTGCGCGCAGGCCTTGCGTATCATGGTTCGGCTGCACGGATGCCAGCCGCAAGCCAAGGGACCGCTCATCTCACATCGAGCCGCATTTGCCCGATTTTTTTCTGGAGGGCCCATGAGCCTGCACGATCTGAACACTTTCCCGGGCGTCACCGCCCAACCTGACACCGCCACCGCGAACTTCGTGTTCAACCACACCATGCTGCGGGTCAAGGACATCACCAAGTCGCTGGATTTCTACACCCGCGTACTGGGTTTCTCCCTGGTTGAAAAACGCGACTTCCCGGAAGCCGAATTCAGCCTGTACTTCCTGGCGTTGGTGGATAAGGCCCAGATCCCGGCCGACGCTGCCGAGCGCACCCAGTGGATGAAGTCGATCCCAGGCATCCTGGAACTGACCCACAACCATGGCACCGAAAACGATGCCGACTTTGCCTACCACAACGGCAACACCGATCCGCGCGGCTTTGGCCATATCTGCATTTCGGTGCCGGATATCGTGGCGGCATGCGAACGTTTCGAAGCCTTGGGTTGCGATTTCCAGAAGCGCCTGACCGATGGTCGCATGAAAAGCCTGGCGTTCATCAAAGACCCGGATGCGTACTGGGTTGAGATCATTCAGCCAGCGCCGCTGTAAACGAAAAAACCCCATGATCGCTCATGGGGTTTTTCATTTCCGGGCCCGGATTTACGCCGGAGCGGACGTCCGAATCAGGTGATCGAACGCACTCAGGGAAGCCTTGGCGCCCTCTCCAACCGCGATCACAATCTGCTTGTACGGCACCGTGGTCACGTCACCGGCAGCGAATACACCGGGCAATGAGGTTTCGCCACGGGCGTCGACAATGATCTCGCCACGGGGCGTCAGCTCCACGGTGCCTTTGAGCCAGTCGGTGTTGGGTAGCAAGCCGATCTGCACAAAGATGCCTTCCAACTCGAGGGTCTTGAACTCGCCGCTGTCGCGATCCTTGTATGCCAGGCCGGTGACTTTCTGGCCATCCCCCTTGACTTCACTGGTCAACGCGCTGGTGATCACGTCAACGTTGGGCAGGCTGTACAACTTGCGTTGCAGCACCGCATCGGCGCGCAGCTTGCTGTCAAACTCGAGCAGCGTGACGTGGCTGACGATACCTGCCAGGTCAATGGCGGCTTCGACGCCGGAGTTACCGCCGCCAATCACGGCCACGCGCTTGCCTTTGAACAGCGGGCCATCGCAGTGCGGGCAGAAACACACGCCCTTGGCCTTGTATTCCTGCTCCCCCGGCACACCCATTTCGCGCCAGCGGGCGCCAGTGGCCAGGATCACTGTCTTGGACTTGAGCGTCGCACCGCTTTCAAAGCGAATTTCGTGCAGCTCACCGGCATTTTTCGCCGGGATCAGGCTGCTGGCGCGCTGCAGGTTCATGATGTCGACGTCGTACTGGCGCACATGGGCTTCGAGCGCGCTGGCCAGTTTCGGCCCTTCGGTTTCCTGTACCGAAATAAAGTTCTCGATGGACATGGTGTCCAGCACCTGACCGCCGAAACGTTCGGCTGCCACGCCGGTACGGATGCCTTTGCGCGCTGCGTAGATGGCGGCTGCCGAACCGGCCGGGCCACCACCGACGACGAGTACATCAAAGGCGTCCTTGGCGCTGATTTTCTCAGCGGCTTTTTCGATGCCGCTGGTGTCGAGCTTGGCGAGGATTTCTTCCAGGCCCATGCGGCCTTGGCCGAAGTTCACCCCGTTGAGGTAGACACTGGGCACCGCCATGATCTGGCGCTCATCGACTTCCGCCTGGAACAGCGCGCCGTCGATGGCGACGTGGCGTATGTTCGGGTTCAGCACAGCCATCAGGTTCAGCGCCTGGACCACGTCCGGGCAGTTCTGGCAGGACAGCGAGAAGTACGTCTCGAAGCTGAACTCGCCTTTAAGGGCGCGAATCTGTTCAATCACTTCGACACTGGCCTTCGACGGGTGGCCACCGACTTGCAGCAGGGCCAACACCAACGAAGTGAATTCATGACCCATGGGGATACCGGCGAAACGCAGGCTGATATCGGCACCCGGGCGGTTGATGGAGAACGACGGCTTGCGCGCATCATCGCCATCGGTTTTCAGGGTAATCAGCGTGGTGAGGCTGGTTACGTCCTGCAAAAGGGCAAGCATTTCCTGGGATTTCGCGCCGTCGTCGAGGGAGGCGACGATCTCGATCGGCTGGGTGACCCGTTCCAGGTATGACTTCAACTGAGCTTTAAGATTGGCGTCCAACATACGGGCGATTTCCTGTTCATTCGGTTTATTGCAGACAAAAAAACGCCCGAGCGAATCTCGCCCGGGCGTTTCGAGGGCGGTGTTGCTTACTTAGGTGCGGTAATCCGCCCTTGATACTTCACAGACTTAGATCTTGCCGACCAGGTCCAGGGACGGCGCCAGGGTGGCCTCGCCTTCTTTCCACTTGGCTGGGCACACTTCACCTGGGTGAGCAGCGACGTACTGGGCTGCCTTGATTTTGCGCAGCAGCTCGGAAGCGTCACGGCCAACACCACCGTCGTTCAGCTCAACGATCTTGATCTGACCTTCAGGGTTGATGACGAAGGTGCCGCGGTCTGCCAGGCCAGCTTCTTCGATCAGTACGTCGAAGTTGCGGGAGATGGTCAGGGTCGGGTCGCCGATCATGGTGTACTGGATCTTGCCGATGGCTGGCGAAGTGTTGTGCCAGGCAGCGTGAGCGAAGTGGGTGTCGGTGGAAACACTGTAGATTTCCACGCCCAGTTTCTGGAACTCGGCGTAGTTGTCAGCCAGGTCTTCCAGCTCGGTAGGGCAAACGAAGGTGAAGTCGGCTGGGTAGAAGAACACTACAGACCATTTGCCTTTCAGGTCAGCGTCGGTCACGTCTACGAAGTTGCCGTTTTTGTATGCGGTAGCTTTGAACGGTTTTACTTGGCTGTTGATGATAGGCATCGTTGACTCTCCGTCAGGGGTTAAGAAGTTGATGAAGTGAATCCTACCCACTCTTCTGGACGATGGCTCATTGGCAAACCTGATGCTGACGATTGGCTTTCTCTATCAGGCAACCGTATTAATAGAAGAAACATCAAATCAGCGCGGGAGTGGCCAAGGTCATGCCGAGAAAGGGTGTTGCTTCAACATAGCGCATGGCCGATTTCATGTCGCTCCAGCCGACGTAACTCATCAGCGACTTCAAATCCCAGCCGCTGCGATGGGCCCAGGTCGCAAAGCCGCGGCGCAGGGAGTGACTGGTGTAGTGCTCGGCAGCAATGCCCGCACGCTCAAGGGCCTGGCGCAGCAGCGGAATCACACTGTTGGGGTGCAACCCCTGCTCGCCCACGTTGCCCCAGCGGTCGATACCGCGAAATACCGGACCGCGCACCAGGGCCGACGCGCTGAGCCACTCGCTGTAGGCCTGCACCGGGCACAACCTTAGTAAAGCGGGGGTTTGGTAGGTCTTGCCGAGGTTGTCGCGATCGCTTTTGCTGCGTGGCAGATACAGGCTGATGCCGGCTCCGGGCACGGCCTGGACATGCTCGATGCTCAGCCGACATAACTCATCGCTGCGAAACCCCCGCCAGAAGCCCAGCAGGATCAGTGCAGTGTCGCGCTTGGCGCGCAACCATCGAGCTTGGTCCTGAGCCTTGCCCGCCTCGATCGCCTCAACCTCAAGGGACGCCACCACTTGCTCCAGATGCTTGAGCTGCAACGGCTCGGCCTGTTTTTCCTGCGCAGGGTGCACGGCGCGAATGCCCTTGAGCACCTTGCGCACGACCGGCGCCTTGGTCGGGTCGGGGAACCCCTGGCTGGTGTGCCATTGCGCCAGCGCCGAGAGCCGCAGTTTCAAGGTGTTGACCGCCAATACCCCGGCGTGCGCCACCAGATAACGCGCCACGCTGTCGCTCGTCGCCGGCAGGAATCCGCCCCAGCTCACTTCGAAGTGCTCGATGGCCGCGCGATAGCTGCGGCGCGTGTTATCGCGGGTGGCGGCGTTGAGGTAACGATCCAGATCGCTCATGAAAGGCCTATTCGTACTGCTATCGGGGGTGTCGGCGGCTGAAACCTGTTTGACACGTGATAATACGCCAATATCCCATCTGTTAAATCATGAATTTGAACCCTATTTTATTCGTGATACAGTATGTATCTACATAATACGTACCACAGTACTAAATCGACGGAGACCCCATGGCTCGCGGCGGCATAAACAAAGCAGTAGTTCAAACGGCACGCCTGGCGATCCTTGCCCGCGGCGAGAACCCCAGCATCGATGCCGTGCGCATCGAAATGGGCAATACCGGCTCGAAAACCACGATTCATCGTTATTTGAAAGAATTGGATGAGAGTGAAACCCGCCTGACCATTACCGAAGCCCCCATCGACGAGGAGCTTGGCGAACTGGTGGCGCGCTTGGCCCAGCGCCTGAAAGAGAAAGCCCAGGAGCCGATTGACCTGGCCTTGGCGCAGTTTGAACAGCAGAAGACCGCCCTGCTCGCCCAGATCAATGCGCTGGAAGAGGCCCACAGCCAGCTGCAGCAGCAATTCGATATCCAGGCCGCGGCCCTCGCCGAAGAAAGTGCCGCCCTGCAAACCGCCAGCACCAGCCTGCAGACCGAGCAAACCCGCAACGCCGGCCTCAGCCAGGCGTGCAGTGACTACGAGCTGCGGATCAGTGACAAGGACGAACAGATTCGCTCCCTGGAAGAAAAGCACCTGCATGCCAGGGATGCGCTGGAGCATTACCGCACTGCAATCAAGGAGCAGCGCGAGCAGGAACAGCGTCGCCATGAAGGCCAGTTGCAGCAGGTCCAGGCGGAACTGCGCCAGGCCCAGCAAAGCGCCATGGTGCGCCAGGACGAGATCACTCAACTGCACCGCGACAACGAGCGGTTGCTGATCGAGCAACGGGTAACAACGAAGGAACTCAGTGCATTGCAGGAGCAAATCCGCAAGGATCAGGCTCACCAGCTCAAGCTGAGCGAACAGGTCAATCAGATCGACAACGAACGCACCGTGCTTCAGGAGCGCCTGCGCGTCGCAGTACTGGACAGTCAATCACGCCAGGAAGCGCTGATCGCCCACCAGCAGACGAACAAGGCACTGGAACTGGACCTGATCAAGGCCCAGGCCACCATCGAAGCGCTGCGCCTGGCGACCGTCATTGCAACGGCGCCAGAGGCCACGCCTAAAGCCTGATCAGCCAGCCACAGGCGTGCGCATGGTGACGAATTCTTCCGCCGCCGTGGGGTGCACGCCGATGGTTTCATCGAAATGCTGCTTGGTCGCGCCCGCCTTGAGCGCGATCGCCAGGCCCTGCACGATTTCGCCGGCGTCCGGGCCAACCATATGGCAACCCAGCACTTTGTCGGTGTCGGCATCGACCACCAGCTTCATCAAGGTTTTCTCCTGACAGTCTGTCAGCGTCAGCTTCATTGGCCGGAACCGGCTTTCAAAGACCTGCACCGCATAGCCCTTTTCGTTCGCTTCTTCTTCCGTCAGGCCGACGGTGCCGATGTTCGGCAAGCTGAACACCGCCGTCGGGATCATCGCGTAGTCCACCGGACGATATTGCTCAGGTTTGAACAAGCGACGCGCCACAGCCATGCCCTCGGCCAGGGCGACCGGGGTCAATTGCACGCGCCCTATCACATCGCCAATGGCCAGGATCGACGATTCGGCGGTCTGGTACAGGTCATCCACTTCGACAAAGCCGCGCTTGTCGAGTTTGACGCCAGTGTTTTCCAACCCCAGGTTATCCAGCATCGGACGACGGCCGGTGGCGTAGAACACACAATCGGCTTCCAGCACTCGACCATCTTTCAGCGTTGCCTTGAGGCTGCCATCGGCCTGCTTGTCGATGCGCTCGATATCGGCGTTGAACTGCAGGTTGAGGCCGCGCTTGGTCAGCTCTTCCTTCAAATGCGTACGCACCGAACCGTCGAAACCACGCAGGAACAGGTCGCCGCGATACAACAAGGAAGTGTGGGCCCCCAAGCCATGGAATATCCCGGCGAACTCGACGGCGATATAACCGCCCCCCACCACCAGCACACGCTTGGGCAGCTCTTTCAGGAAAAACGCCTCATTCGAACCGATCGCATGCTCGCGCCCCGGAATCTCAGGGATCTGCGGCCAGCCGCCCGTGGCGATCAGGATATGCTTGGCGGTGAAGCGCTCACCATTGATCTCCACCTGATGCGGGTCGACCAGCCGTGCGTGCCCCTCATGCAGGGTGACGCCGCTATTGACCAGCAGGTTGCGATAGATGCCATTGAGACGGTTGATCTCGCGATCCTTGTTGGCGATCAGGGTCGCCCAATCAAAGTTCGCCTCCCCCAGGGACCAGCCAAAGCCACTGGATTGCTGGAAATCTTCGGCAAAATGCGCGCCGTACACCAACAGCTTCTTCGGCACGCAGCCGACGTTCACGCAGGTACCCCCCAGGTAGCGGCTTTCTGCGACAGCCACCTGGGCACCAAAACCGGCGGCAAAGCGCGCCGCACGAACGCCACCGGAACCGGCGCCAATTACATACAGGTCAAAATCGTAGGCCATTTCACTCTCCTCGGCAGGCCATCAGCATACCGACTTACATGGGGCTGAAAAACGAAAAAGCCACCCGAAGGTGGCTTTCTCTAGCGTTCGTACTTTAAATCAGGCGGGCAACCGTGAATCAGTAAGCCTTGCCAGTCTTGTAGAAGTGCTCGTAGCAGAAGTTGGTCGCTTCGATGTAGCCTTCGGCACCACCGCAGTCAAAGCGGCGACCTTTGAACTTGTAGGCAATCACGCAACCGTCTTTGGCCTGCTTCAACAGGGCGTCGGTGATCTGGATCTCACCACCCTTGCCTGGCTCGGTTTCTTCGATCAGCTTGAAGATGTCCGGGGTCAGGATGTAACGACCGATGATCGCCAGGTTCGACGGTGCATCTTCCGGTGCTGGCTTCTCGACCATGTCGCGTACGCGGATCAGGCCGTCGCCAATGTCGTCGCCAGCGATCACGCCGTACTTGTTGGTTTCCTGAGGGTCAACCTCTTGAACCGCGACGATGGTGCAACGGTATTTCTGGTACAGCTTAACCATTTGGGTCAGGACGCCGTCGCCTTCCAGGTTTACACACAGGTCATCCGCGAGGACCACGGCGAACGGTTCGTCACCGATCAGTGGGCGGCCGGTGAGGATGGCGTGGCCGAGGCCTTTCATCTGGGTCTGGCGGGTGTAGGAGAACGAGCACTCGTCGAGCAGTTTACGGATGCCGACCAGGTATTTTTCCTTGTCGGTGCCCTTGATCTGGTTTTCCAGCTCGTAGCTGATGTCGAAGTGGTCTTCCAGCGCGCGCTTACCGCGGCCAGTAACGATAGAGATTTCGTTCAAGCCGGCATCCAGTGCCTCTTCGACGCCGTACTGAATCAGTGGCTTGTTCACCACCGGCAGCATCTCTTTGGGCATGGCCTTGGTCGCTGGCAAGAAGCGAGTGCCGTAACCGGCTGCTGGGAACAAGCATTTCTTGATCATATGAGTCCTTACAAAGGGCTGTGCGTACGGAATTCGGCGCAGTCTAATCAGGCCGCAGTCACCTTACAATGGGTCCTGCTGGCGTTGCGATGTCAACATAGAGAAAAAATGTCGTCGTAAGTTCCGCTAATCCTACGAAGCGCTTCACTAACGACACCCCCAAATCAGCTTTTTCCTCTGATTTAAACGGGACCCAACCCTTTTAGCACGCTTTTCGGCGCCAGACATTGACATGGAATAACTTCGGCGAGCCTGCGACATTTGGCGCTATCATTACGCCTTTGAATCCGACCACGAGATTGTTAATAGATGTCAGAACCCAAAGGCGTAAATGGCTACCTGATCACCCAGCGTGCGGACGGCTGGCACCTGATCAACTTCCACGGAGACAGCGTCGCCGGCACATTCGCGACCGAACGTGAAGCGATTGCGGTTGCCGAAGTGTTCGTGGATGAAGCAGGCCACGCGTCGAGCAAGCGCCCGAAGGGCAAGTAAACCTCGCCGCCCAGCGCATAAAGCCCCGTTCAATGGGGCTTTTTTGTGTTTGTCTGTACCTACATGGCAGTTCGCTATAATCTTCCGCAAACGCCCCACGACAGTGTCCGCGCTCCTTCCAACACCTTTGACGACGAACACACATGAACAAGATTCTGGCCCTGACTGCGGTACTGGCGCTTACCGGTTGCACCACCACCTCTGACGTCTATCTGAAAAACGGCGAACAGGGGCTGACCATCGATTGCTCGGGCGAAGCCAACTCCTGGGCCAGTTGCTACGAAAAGGCTGACGCCTCCTGCGCGGGCACCGGTTATCGCATCGTCGGTACCGAGGGTACGCCGGCGTTGAGTGAAGATGACAAGACCCTGGGCAAGGATGTCGGCAACTTCAAAAGCCGCAGCGTGGTAGTGGTCTGCAAGTAGGCGCAAGTGCCCTACATGTGAATTTCCGCAAACTTGATGCCGAGGCCGCGAATGGTCTCGATCAGGTCGTCCAGGCGCTGGAACGACTCCACCTCATCCTGATCATCCACCAGGAAAAAACTGCGCCCACCGCTTTTCTTGAAGAATACGATCCACTCGCCTGGATCGGCGGGGTTCTGGATGACATGGGTGGCCGAAATCTGACCCTCGGCATGTTGGGCTCTGACGTGTTCGCGTTTCATGACAGGTTTCCACATAAAGACAAATGCCGCGCAAACCCAAGGCTTGAGCGGCATTTTTGCATTGAATGACCGACAGTTTAACGGATGCCCTGCCCGATCAGCACGCCCTCTACGGTTTGAGCGTAAAGATTGACCCCAGCGTGGCCGCTCGTGGCTGTTGACGTAGGCTGCTACGTCCCAGGCAGGCACCCTGGCTCAGGTTGTAACGCTTGTCGGGTGGCGACAACTCATAAAAAAGCCCGGCGCTGTCACGCCAGGGCCAGGCTTCTTTTATCGGATTCAAGGGGCGGCGGGCTCACGCGGCTTAGCCGGAAATGCACTCTTCACCGGCCTTCTTGACGTCACCCGGACGGATAGGCACGTTGGACATGCTCTCGTAGAGCTTGATGCTGCTGCCACTGGAACGCTCTTCGATCTCGAAAATCGCAGAAGGGTCGGCGGAGAACTTCTGTGGCACGATGACTTGTACCCCCTCCTTATGAGGTTCGATCTGCGGCGGCCGGCGCGTCGTGGACAGTTTACGCACCACACAGGCAGCATATTCCTGTGGTTTCTTCCCGGATATAACCGCCAACGTCGGCGGGGTCTGCTTGATGTCTGCAACCGAAGCACACCCACCTAGCGCCAGGGCCAGAACCAACACACTCCACTTCATAAAAAACCTCCGATAAAGACCCTACGACAACGGGGATGGTAATTTTCTCCCGCCAAAGTAGGATTTATCCCTGATAACTCGGTAGATAACTGTTTTAAATTGTCAAAGTCGTCGACGACGGCCCGATAATAAACGCGCTGGGGCTGATAAACTCCATCTTAACCTACGTATCGTTCTGATTTTTCAGAAAAAGCCCTTCTGGAGACACCCCCATGAAATTCATCCACCAGCGCGAGCACCTCAACGAAGGAGACATCGTTGTTATCGAATGCTCGCAAACCTGCAACATTCGCCTGATGAGCGACGCCAACTTTCGCAGCTTCAAAAATGGCGGGCGCCACACCTACCACGGCGGCGCCTTCGACAAATTCCCGGCAAAAATCACCGCGCCGAGCACCGGATTCTGGAACATCACCCTAGACGTCGTGACCCGCCGCGCCATCAGCGTCACCCGTAAACCCACCTTGTCCCACAAGATCCGCATCGTTCGTCGCACCAGCTCCAAACTGAGCTGATCCGGACTCTCGACAGGAAAAAAGCTGTGACCACCACCAAATATGTCATCAAGTACAAGCTCAACGGCGAGCGTCGTTTTGAATTTGCCCAGTTGCACACCAACAGCGTTGAAGAAGCCAAGCAAGCCCTGGCAAAAATTCACGATGCCAACGACGAAATCACCGACATCAATGTGAGCAAGGCGCTGTAAGGACATGACCGGCCCTACCGCTGACCTGTTTGCCGATGATGCGCTGCAACAACCGCAGAAGCGCGAGCAGATTGGCGAACAGTCCTACGTCCTCAGAGGTTATGCCCTGCCCTGGATTGAGCGCCTCCTACCCGAATTGCGCCGTGTACTGGCGCAATCGCCATTTCGCAAGATGGTCACCCCAGGCGGATTTACCATGTCGGCGGCCTTGAGCAGCTGCGGCGAATTGGGCTGGAACACGGATGCCAACGGCTACCGCTACAGCGCGCTGGACCCGCGCAACCAGCAGCCTTGGCCGGCACTGCCCGACGCGATGCGCCAACTGGCGGTGCAGGCGGCTGCGCAAGCCGGGTTCAACGACTTTGAACCCGACGCCTGCCTGATCAACCGTTACGTGCCAGGGGCAAAGATGTCTTTGCATCAGGACAAAAACGAGCGTCGTTACTCGGCGCCCGTCGTGAGTGTGTCCCTGGGGCTACCGGCGATCTTCCTGTTTGGTGGCCATGAACGCAGCGACAAGGCGCAAAAAGTCTCGTTGTTCCACGGCGATGTGGTGGTGTGGGGCGGTGTCGATCGCTTGCGTTTCCATGGGGTGATGCCGATCAAGGATGGCGTGCATCCCATCATGGGCCCGCAACGTATCAACCTGACCTTTCGCACCGCCGGCTGATTTGACCGCAAGCTTCAGAGTGCCAGGCCGAGGCGTCCCGACTAATCTGGCGGTGACCCGTCAGGAGTGCAGGCAATGATCAATCCACAAGACCCCCGCTGGGCAGCCATCCTGGCCCGTGACCCCGAGGCCGACGCGCTGTTTGTCTACGGCGTGAAGACCACCGGCGTGTATTGCCGCCCCAGCAGCGCTTCGCGTTTGCCGCGCCCGGAAAACGTCGAATTCTTTGACACCGCGCAACAGGCCGAAGCGGCAGGCTACCGGCCCAGCAAGCGTGCCGCCGGCGATCAGACGCAACGGGCCGCGCATCACGCCCGCCTGGTGGCCGACGCCTGCCGGCAGATCGAGCAGGCCGACACCGCGCCAGGCCTGCAGCAACTGGCCCAGCACGCCGGGTTGAGCCCCTTTCACTTCCACCGGGTATTCAAGTCCGTCACCGGCCTGACCCCGAAGGGCTACGCCAGTGCCCATCGCTCGCGCAAAATCCGCGATGGGCTCAAGGATCAGCGTTCGGTCACCGACGCCCTGTATGACGCCGGCTTCAACTCCAACAGCCGCTTCTATGAATCGGCCAATCAGTTACTCGGCATGACGCCAAGCGACTACAAGGGCGGCGGCACCAACAACACGATTCGTTTTGCCGTTGGCCAATGTTCGCTGGGCGCGATTCTGGTTGCGCAGAGTCATCGCGGCGTCTGCGCGATCCTGCTGGGCGACGACCCAGACAAGCTGGTACGCGACCTGCAGGATCAATTTCCTAAAGCCGACATCATCGGCGCCGATCACGATTTCGAACAATTGATCGCGCAAGTAGTGGGTTTTATCGAAGCGCCGGCCCTGGGCCTCGACCTGCCATTGGACCTGCGCGGCACGGCGTTCCAGGAACGGGTATGGCGGGCCTTGCGCGACATTCCGCCGGGCAGTACCGCCAGCTACGCGCAGATCGCCCAGCGGATTGGCGCGCCCCAGTCGTTTCGGGCGGTGGCCCAGGCCTGTGGGGCCAACAGCCTCGCGGTGGCCATTCCCTGCCACCGCGTGGTGCGCAGTGATGGCGAACTGTCGGGCTACCGCTGGGGCGTGGAGCGCAAGCGGCAACTGCTGGAACGGGAAAGCCCGACAAAAGCCTGACGGATGCCGATGTAGATCAACGCCAGGTCCTGCGCCTGGCAAGCCTCGACCTTGCCGGCCACTTTGCCCCGCAGATCTACGCCATCGACTGATGACAGCGCACGAAATACCCGCTTCGTCCAGTGAATAAAACAGACTGGCCGGGTGCCAAGGGCCCTGCTAAAACAGCGCACAGTCCTACTGACGCTGGAGACGCATCCTATGAGCACCTGGCCAGACCCCCGTATTCTCGACCTGTTGGGCATTGACGTGCCCATCATCCAGGCACCCATGGCCGGTGCCACCACCCCGGCCATGGTCATCGCCGCCAACGAAGCCGGCGCGCTGGGCTCGATGCCTGCCGCGGCGCTGAGCACCGAGCAACTGCGCGAAGCCTTGGCCACTATCCGCCGGGGCAGCACGCGGCCGATCAACGTGAACTTTTTCTGCCATCAGCCGCCATTGGTCGACGACGAGCGTGACCGTCAATGGAAGCATCTGCTGGAACCCTACTACCGCGAACTGGGCGCCGACTTCGATGCGCCGACTCCCGTGTCCAACCGTGCGCCGTTCGACGACGCGGCGTGCCAGGTCGTAGAAGCATTTTGCCCCGAGGTGGTGAGTTTTCACTTCGGCCTGCCGGAGCAAGCGTTGCTTGACCGCGTAAAAGCCACGGGGGCCAAGGTGCTTTCCTCGGCCACCACCGTCGAAGAAGCCGTGTGGCTGGAACAGCAGGGCTGCGATGCAATCATTGCCATGGGCCTTGAAGCGGGCGGGCACCGTGGGATTTTCCTGAGCGACGACCTCAACACCCAGATTGGCTTGATGGCACTGGTGCCGCAGATTGTCGATGCGGTCAGCGTGCCGGTGATTGCGGCCGGGGGTATTGGTGACGCGCGTGGCATTGTCGCGGCGTTCGCCCTGGGTGCTTCTGCCGTGCAAATGGGTACCGCCTACCTGTTCACGCCCGAAGCGAACGTCAGTGCGTCCCACCATCATGCGTTACGTCATGCCCAGGCCAGCGAAACTGCACTGACCAACTTGTTCACCGGCCGGCCGGCGCGTGGCATTGTCAACCGCGTCATGCGTGAACTGGGGGCGATCAACCCGCTGGCTCCGGCGTTTCCGCGGGCTGGTGGGGCATTGATGCCACTCAAGGCCAAGGACGAAGCGGGCTTCAGCAACCTGTGGTCAGGCCAAGCGCTGCGGCTGGGCAAGGATATCGGAACCTTTGAGCTGACCCGCGAACTGGCCAGGCAAACCCTGGCGAAGCTCAAGTAGAAGCAGGCCTGTGGCAACTTTGCACTGTACCGGCAATGGCCAACCGCTATATATTCCCATACATAGCGGTTAAGCCTTCAACCTATAACAAGCCGTACACGTCCCAAGGAGCTGCTTCATGATGATTCGCGCCGCACGCCTGGCCCCAACCGCCCTGGCCACCCTGATGGCTGCCTTCGCCGTGGGTTCGGCCCATGCCGATGAAGTGCAGGTGGCCGTGGCCGCCAACTTCACCGCACCGATCCAGGCAATTGCCGCTGACTTCGAAAAAGACACCGGCCATAAACTGGTCGCGGCCTATGGCGCCACCGGGCAGTTCTACACCCAGATCAAGAACGGCGCGCCGTTCGAGGTGTTCCTGAGCGCCGACGACACCACCCCGAAAAAACTCGAAGACGAAGGCGCCACCGTTAAGGGCTCGCGCTTCACCTACGCGGTGGGCACCCTGGCGCTGTGGTCGGCCAAAGCAGGCTATGTGGACGCCAAGGGCGAGGTCCTGAACAAGAACGACTTCAAGCACCTCTCCATTGCCAACCCGAAAGCCGCGCCGTACGGTCTCGCTGCCACCCAGGTGCTGGCCAAAGAAGGCTTGACCGAGAAGGTCAAGGACAAGATCGTTGAAGGCCAAAACATCACCCAGGCCTACCAGTTTGTCTCCACCGGCAACGCCGAGCTGGGATTCGTCGCCTTGTCGCAGATCTATAAAGACGGCAAAGTCACCAGCGGGTCGGCGTGGATTGTCCCCGCGTCGCTGCACGACCCAATCAAGCAGGACGCGGTGATCCTCAACAAAGGCAAAGACAGCGTCGCAGCCAAGGCACTGGTGGAGTACCTGAAAGGGCCAAAAGCCGCTGCCGTTATCAAATCCTACGGTTATGAGCTCTAAATGCCACTTTCGAGTGCCGATTTTTCCGCTATCTGGTTGACCGTCAAGCTGGCCTCACTGACCACTGTGATCCTGCTGGTCATCGGCACTCCGATTGCCCTGTGGCTGTCGCGCACCCGCTCCTGGTGGCGCGGCCCCATTGGTGCGATCGTCGCCCTGCCGCTGGTGCTGCCGCCCACGGTCATTGGCTTCTACCTGCTGTTAACCATGGGGCCCAATGGCTATTTCGGCCAGTTCACCCAATGGCTGGGCCTGGGCACCCTGACCTTCAGTTTCGCCGGGTTGGTGATCGGTTCAGTGATCTATTCCATGCCGTTTGTGGTGCAGCCGTTGCAAAACGCCTTCTCCGCCATCGGCACACGCCCGCTGGAAGTGGCTGCGACCTTGCGCGCCAATCCCTGGGACACGTTTTTCACGGTGATCCTGCCCCTGGCACGCCCAGGATTCATCACCGCGTCGATTCTCGGTTTTGCCCATACCGTCGGTGAGTTCGGCGTGGTGCTGATGATCGGCGGCAATATCCCGGACAAGACCCGGGTGGTCTCAGTGCAGATCTACGACCATGTCGAAGCGATGGAGTATGCCCAGGCCCATTGGCTGGCCGGTTCCATGGTGATCTTCGCGTTCCTTGTATTGCTGGCGCTCTACTCCAGCCGTAAAACCAAGATGGGCTGGAGTTGATGTCGATGATTAATGTGCGCCTGCATCTCAAGTACGCCGCGTTTGCGCTGGAGGTGGACCTGCATTTGCCCGGTCGCGGCGTGACAGCCCTGTACGGGCATTCGGGTTCCGGCAAGACCACCTGCCTGCGTTGCATCGCCGGGCTGGAGCGCGCCAAGGACGGGTTTGTCCAGGTCAACGATGAAATCTGGCAGGACAGCCGCAGCGGGCTGTTCGTGCCGCCGCATAAGCGCGCGCTGGGTTATGTGTTCCAGGAGGCGAGCCTGTTTGCGCATTTGTCCGTGCGGGCCAACCTGGAGTTCGGCCTCAAGCGCATCCCTCGCCAGGCGCGGCGCGTTGACATGGCCCAGGCCACGGACTTATTGGGTATCGGGCATTTGCTCGAACGTCATCCCCAGCACCTGTCCGGGGGGGAACGCCAGCGCATTGGCATCGCCCGGGCATTACTGACCAGCCCCAAGTTACTGCTGATGGATGAACCGCTCGCGGCGCTCGACAGCAAACGCAAGGGCGAGATCCTGCCGTACCTGGAGCGCCTGCATGACGAACTGGATATCCCGGTGCTCTATGTCAGCCACGCCCAGGACGAGGTGGCACGCCTGGCCGATCACATCGTATTACTCAGCGAAGGCAAAGCCTTGGCCAGTGGCCCCATCGGTGAAACCCTGGCTCGCCTGGACTTGCCCCTGGCGTTGGGCGACGACGCCGGCGTGGTGATCAGCGGCACCGTCAGCGCCTACGATGAGCATTACCAATTGCTCACCCTGCAATTGCCCGGCAGCGCCTTGCGCATGCGTGTGGCCCATGCACCGCTCGCACTGGGCAAGGCCCTGCGGATCAAGGTGCAGGCGCGGGATGTCAGCCTCAGCCTGCAAGGCGAAGAACCCAGCAGCATCCTCAACCGCCTGCCGGTGACGGTTACCCAGGAAATTTCAGCGGATAACAGCGCCCACGTGTTGGTGCGCCTGGATGCTGGCGGCACGCCGTTGCTGGCGCGGATCACCCGTTTCTCCCGCGACCAATTGCAACTGCACCCTGGGCAGACACTATGGGCGCAGATCAAGGCGGTTGCCGTATTGGCATGACAAACCTTTTTGGCACCACCGCAAAACCCTGCGGTCAATCAGACATACCGGCCTGACTGATTGCCAAGGACCCTGCGCCATGCCCGATTCTGCGTTGCCCGCCGACCTGCCCCACGACCTGCATTATGTTGATGACACGCAGCCAGGCATTCGCCGTAAAAAGCTGCGTGGCAAATTTCAGTACTTTGATTCCCAGGGCAAGCGCATCACCGATCCCGAAGACATCAAGCGCCTGAACGCCCTGGCCGTACCGCCCGCCTATACCGATGTATGGATCTGCGCCGACCCGCGCGGCCATCTGCAAGCCACCGGCCGTGACGCGCGCGGACGCAAGCAGTACCGCTACCACGCACGCTGGCGTGAAGTACGCGACACTGACAAATACGCACGCCTGCAAGCGTTCGGCGAAGCCCTGCCCAAACTGCGCAAGCAGCTGCAAGCGCAACTCGCCGAACCGGGGTTCACTCGGGAAAAGGTGCTGGCCACCGTGGTCATGCTGCTGGATGCCACATTGATTCGGGTCGGCAACACCCAATACGCCCGTGCCAACAAATCCTACGGGCTGACCACCCTGCGCAACCGGCATGTGGACATCAAGGGCAGCGAGATCCAGTTCCAGTTTCGCGGCAAGAGTGGTGTCGAGCATCAAGTCAGCGTCAAGGACCGACGCCTGGCCAGCGTGGTCAAGCGCTGCCTGGAGTTGCCGGGGCAGAACCTGTTCCAGTACCTGGACGAAGACGGTGAACGCCGCACGGTCAGCTCCCATGACGTCAACGCTTACCTGCACAGCCTCACCGGCGCCGACTTCACCGCCAAGGACTACCGCACCTGGGCCGGCACCGCCATGGCGCTGGCAGTCCTGCGCGAACTGGCGTGGCAACCGGAATCCGACGCCAAACGCCATGTGGTGGCGATGGTCAAGGACGTCGCCAAGCAACTGGGCAACACCCCGGCGGTATGCCGCAAGTGCTATATCCACCCGGCGGTGCTTGAGCATTTCAACCTCGGCGAGCTATCGAAACTGCCCAGGCCGAGGGTACGCAAGGGCCTGAAAGCCGAGGAAGTCGCACTGGCGATGTTCCTGGAACAACTGGCTGCCGACTTGCCGGACAAGGCCAAGGTAGGCTAGCCTCTGCCTCCCTTCCAACTCATGGGACGACCGCCGACGTGAATCACTAAGCCTTCCAAAATGTATCTGCAACGAGCCGCCTTGCGCGCTGGTTGGCCTGTCGACATTTTTTTGGAGGTGCTGATGACTGACGTCAACCGGCTGCCCGTGCTTGTATCCCTGCAACACCTGTCCTTCCAGTTCGCCCATGGCGAAACCTTGCTGGAAGACCTGAACCTGTCCATCGATCACACCCCCACCGGGATAGTCGGCCGAAATGGCTGCGGCAAAAGCATCCTGGCGCAATTGATCGCCGGGGTTCTGCGCCCCTCCTCCGGGACACTCAAGGCATACGCCAGCGTGGCCTACGTCCCGCAGGCCCTGGCCATCCAGGCTGGAACAACCGTGGCCGATGTCACGGGCACCGCTCCAGTATTGGCCGCGCTTGCACGCATGACCCAAGGCCAGGGGCAAAGCGATGACCTGGAACTGATTGACGAGCGCTGGGACCTTGCCGAACGCCTGCGTACAGCCCTGGATGCAGCCGGACTGCACGGCCTCGACTTCAACGCCGCAGCCGATCGACTCAGCGGTGGCCAGTTGGCCAGAGTCGCGGTGATCGGCGCCCTGCTGGCGGCGCCGCAGTTGCTGGTACTGGACGAACCGACCAACCACCTCGACAGCGCCGGTCGCGAGTGGCTGCTGCAAGCGCTGCACGACTGGCGCGGCGGCCTGGTGGTGGTCAGCCATGATCGGCAACTGCTTGACAGCCTGGGCCGCATCATCGAACTCTCGCCCCTCGGCGCTCGTGTGTATGGCGGCAATTACCAGGCCTATCGTAAACAGCGCGACACCGAGCAACACGCCGCCGTCTCGGCCTGGGAACACGCCCGCCTGGAACGCAGCCGCGAGCGTCGGCGCCTGCAAAATGACCATGACAGCCTGCAGCGCAGCGCCGCCCGTTCACGCAAGCATGCCGAGACCGCCAACGTCGACCGCTTCACCAAGGCCCGCTGGAAAGGCGCGGCGACGCAAATCGTCAGCACGCTGCGCAGTGCCCATCAGGCCTGCAAGAACGAGCTGGATGCGCAGGTGCGCCACGCCTACGAACGGGTGGCGCAACAGACACCAACGTTGCTGGCCTTGCCGGATTCGGCAGTCCCCAATGGCCGGCAAGTCGTGGCCCTGGTCGAGGCCCGCCTGCCGTGGGTGGATCAGCCGGCGATCACGTTCAGCCTGGCGGGCCCCGTGCGCGTCGCCGTGCGCGGGCCGAACGGTTGCGGTAAATCCACCTTGCTCAAGCTGCTGGCGGCTCAATGGCAGCCGGTCAGTGGCGAATGCTCAGTGCCGGTCCCGTGTGCCTACATCGATCAGCACCTGGCATTGCTGGACGACCAGCGCTCCATCATCGAGCAACTCAACCTGCTCGACACACCGCTGGCGGAAGCCGACGTGCGCACCCGCCTGGCCCTGCTGCAACTGGATGCAGTGCGGGTGACACGACCGACGGGGCACCTCAGCGGCGGCGAACGCTTGAAGGCCGCGATGGCGGTCGCCCTGTGGCGGCAAGTCCCGGCGCAACTGCTGTTATTGGACGAGCCGACCAATCACTTGGACCTGGAGTCAGTGCTCGCCTTCGAACAGGCGTTGAAAGGTTTTAATGGGGCGATCGTCGCGGTGTCACACGACGCAGCCTTTCTGCAGGCCATCGAGCCCACCCACTACTTGACCTGGCGAAACGAGGGTTGGCGACTGGAGGGTGTCTGAGATCATTGCGCGGACGCACAAAGCGTCCTACGGTAGTGGCCGGATAATCTCACCGAGGAACCCGGCCCCATGCTGCCTTCATCCCGCAAGCCTTACACCAACGCCGCACTCGCTCACCGAGAGCGATGGCGCGGCCGAGTCGGCTTAATGCTGGTCGCCAGCCTTTCGGTGCTGGCGGGTATGACGGACGCCATTGGCTTCATGGCCAGCGGCGACTTTGTTTCGTTCATGAGCGGTAATACCACGCGCCTGGCGGTAGCGATCAGCGAGGGTGACCTCGGCCTGACCGGGCGCCTGCTGTTGCTGGTTGCCACCTTTATCGCTGGCAACGCGTTGGGGGTGGTCGTCAGTCGCGTCAGTCAACGCCATGCGCTGCCTTTGCTGTTGTGCATCGCGGCCCTGCTCTGCGGCGGTGCGCTATGGCCGTTTGCGGAAATGTTGCCAGCGTTGCTGGCGGCGATCGTGGCCATGGGCATGCTCAATGCGGCGGTCGAGGAGGTCAACGGCTTGCCGGTGGGTCTCACCTATGTCACCGGGGCGCTTTCACGCTTCGGGCGCGGGCTGGGCCGCTGGATGATGGGAGAACGGCGCAGTGGCTGGCGCGTGCAATTGATCCCGTGGACGGGGATGTTTGTCGGCGCGGTGCTCGGGGCGCTGCTGGAGCACCAGCTGGGCCTGCGTGCGCTGTTGATCAGCGGTGCCCTGGCGGCATTCCTGGGGGTGGTGACGTTGAAGATCCCCCGCCGCTGGCACCTGGGCTATATGCCTCGTTGAAGGGACGCGCCGATGCAAAGGGTGCCCGCCCGACGTTGGGCCTCGACATCCGTGTACTGGTAAAGAGCCATCACGTCGAGCGAGCGAGTGAATCATAAGGCAATGCCCAGTGGCTGTCCCGCCGGGCATTTCCGAAAACAGCTAAGGCAACGGATTACAGACAGGTCGCGAGAGCGGCCAACCGGCGCTTGGCTGGCATATCGTCCTGGGCGGCGAAGTAATTGATGGTGGAGCCGGCACCGGCAGTGCGCACATCCACAAAGTAATCGCCGCCGGTGGTGTAGACCGTGAAACCACCGGCCTCGGTCGGCTCCTTGAACCCGCCGGCATCGACGCCGAACACGCTCTCGTCCTGCCAGCCGAACTGGATGCATTGAGCAACCACCAGGGCGGCCTTGTCCGAAGCCAGGGTCTTGTAGGGTGTACCCGCGCGCGCCGTGTTCATCTTCGAACCTGCGCAACCGCCGAGCATCGCCAGCACCAATGCGCCCACTACTACCTTCCGCATGCCATTGCCTCCTTGAAAAAAACGCGACTCTACCATTAGCAGGCGACACCCAAGGATTATTACGTCACCCTGTCGCTTACTTGCGAGTTCGCTTCTACCTGGAAAACCGATGACACCCAACGCCGAACACTACAACCCGTCCACCGATTACGCCGACAAGCTGATCAGCCGCATCGGCCAGACACCCACCTGGATCGCCAAGCGCATTGGTGTCACCGACAAGCGCATTCGCTACATTCTCGATGGCGAGCGCACGGTCAAAGGCGAAAGCACGCCAATCCAGATGACTTACACCGAGCAATTCGCCCTGGAGTGCCTGGCCGCCGAGGCGCAGTCCAGGAAGAAGTGATCAGGCGCCGGTTTTAGCCTCAAGCGCCGTCGCAGCCCCGCCCAGGGCTGCTTTGCTATCAGCCGTATGAATTTAGTTTCACTGTGAAGGAAGACCGCGCCACCGATACTGGCCAAGCTCATTTTTAGAAGTCTCCCTTCTGCCCGCCCTCCCGCGGGCTTTTTTTCGCCTGCGTTTCAGAGCCACCAGCGAAACAGATAGAACAACGCCATGCTCAGCAACACCGTGAGCAGCACGTTACGCGTCCAGAACATCAGTGCGACCGCGCAGATTCCGGCCAACAGGTAAGGATTGGCCGGGCTCAGGTTGAGCTGGTGGTCGGCGAGGAAAATAATCGGCCCGCAGATCGCCGTGAGCATGCCCGGCACGGCAAAACCGAGAAACTCCCGTGCACCACGGTTGAGCCGTACTGGCAGACGCGGCTCGATAAACAGATAGCGGTTTAGAAACACCACCAGCCCCATCGCCACAATCATGAGGTAGATCATCGCTGCCCTACCCCCAATCGCTTGCAGGCAAACCCTGCACTCATACCCAACACACCGGAAACCACCACCGCCGACTCCCAGTGCAAGTAACTCAGCCACACCGAGCACAGCAGCGCCACAGCGACACACACCACCGTCGGCACGTCACGAACCACCGGTGTAATCAAGGCGATGAAGGTGGCGGCAATAGAAAATTCGAGCCCGAGCTGATCAAGCCCGGGAATGCTTTTGCCGAGCACGATGCCGACCAGGGTGAACAGGTTCCAGACGATATAGAACGTCAGGCCCACCCCCAGGGCGTACCAGCGGTTGAACGTCTCACGGTCATAGTGGTTGACCAGCGCGAAAAACTCATCGGTCAGCAAAAAACCCAGGCTCATGCGCCATCGCGTGTTCAGCGCGGATAACGTCGGGCGCATGTGCATGCCGTAGAGCAAATGCTGGGAAGTCAGCAGCAGCGTGGTCAGCACGATCGACACCAGGCTGGCGCCGCTCTTGACCATGCCGATGGCCACCAATTGCGCGGCACCCGCAAAGACAATGGCGGATAACCCCTGGGCTTGCAGCGGCGTAAATTGCGCATCAATGGCCATGGAACCGGCGAGCAGTCCCCACGGCGCACAGGCCAGGGATAATGGAATGACGGCGATCGCGCCACGGGCGAACGCGTAATGAGGCAAGGCAGTAGGCATGAAGACAGCTCATCGACAGACAGTCGACAAGCATGCCAGCGTAATAACCAGGTTGTCTTGAACGATATTGCACGAGCCCTGCCGTCCTTGCCTCTACGGCGGCGCTAGAGTGCCGGCATCGACGCGCCGGCCACAGCCTGTTTAGGGTTTTCCGACCGTGGAGGAAAATGCACAGGTTCATAACTGAAGCTTTTATATTTTTCGTAATCCTTACTGTCAATGTCGGAAGAATACGGATTTTTTTTGACCACGCGATGCCGGCGCTCGGCAGGCAGTACATCATCGAACTGCACCAATTTTTTGCTTCGATCCGACGATGTAAAAACAGCCTCGATATCGTCCAGCGTAAACTCAGCATTGACTTTACTTGCATAAGCCTTAACCGGAACCCCGACGTTCTCCTGAAACTGCGCAGCAAAAGAGCGGTCTCCACCGGTACCCGAGTCGCACATCAACAAACGTATATTGGCGTATTTATCGGTTGGCACGTTGTTATCCCACAACATCTGCGTCAACTCGTCAGCGTCATAGCTCACGTCATCCAGCACCATCTTCGCCACTGACTTTGCGCCGTCGTTTCCAAGCATGCCATGGGCCACTATATTCAGTCGCTCAGCGCCGTTATAAGTGTCCACGAAAGTAAAAATCAGGTCGTTTAATTTATTTAATTCCCTGGGCTGTTCAGTTAGTTTGATGCGTTTGGCGCCCTCCGAATCGAGCGATTCATCAAGGCGTACACGTTTATTATTGCTGGTGGATGGCGCCTCCCCGGCCAACTCAACAACATCGGTGGTCTTTGCTACTTCATCGCTGTCAAATACCGCCTCAAACTCTAAGAGTTCCTTGTTCGCGTTAGCCGCTTTTTCAATGGTATCCGGTAACTTGCCAAGACCGGTGACGGAAAGGCCAGGCCACCGCGCAGACGCATGAAAAAGTGTCGGCACGGCATTGAGCAGACCGAACACGGTGCGATCCGTGGCCGTTGATTTGCCATGCATTGCGTCATCAATCCCTACGCCAATTTCAGCGGCTCCAGCGGCGACATAAACAGCCTCAGCGGCTATCGCCACTTCTGGAATGACCATTGCCAGTGGCGTCAGCATCAGCGCGGCGGTGGTCGCGGCCTCGGCAAGCGTGATCAGCCGGCGCTTGAGCACATCGGCGTTGGTGACAATCTCATGGTCGGCGTCTGCATAGGAGCGTGCCTTTTGTCGCAGCGTCATGGCGCGGAACGGATCATCGCTCACAGGTTCTGTGGTGATATAGGCCTGCGGGTCCCATCCATTGGGTGCTTCAAACCCCCACTTATTGGGCGTTTTTGCCTCGGACCAGCCGCCCAGCCCCTTAAGCGCTTGTTTGACACCGTCCGAAAACACCTTGTCGTCTTGATCGTTTTCTTTGAAATGCGTACTCAACTGCGCTCGTTTGTTCGGATCGGCCGCCTGATCCGCCAACCAGCCTTTCATCTGCGCAACGCTGTCAAATCGATGAATCGGTGAGGAGTTTCCGGGGATATACAGCAGCGTGTGATTGATTTTCTGGCCTTTGCCATTCATGCGCGGGCGCTTGTCAGTGACGTAGACGAGATCGGTGGAAGGACTGCCGTCAATGGACAACAGGCCGGTTTCAAGCGTGACGTCCTGGCGAAACGGCGCCTTCAGGTCAGCCGCCGTCATATCGCTCAGACGGCTGCCGACACCAAACCCTGCGGCGCGCATGGCGAGGCTTGCTTCATAGTTACTGAGGCTGCCTTCTTTATGCTGGATCTGTGCCGCCGCGGCAAAAGCAAACTTGCTGCATTGCGTATATTTATCTTCATGGGCAGGCCAAAACTTATCCAGGTGGGCCTTGTAGGGCTCACTGAGTTCGGTCTGCCGCAACAAGTCCCGGAATGCCTGCGGCGTATGGTGCAGCGTTTCATTCGCATGATAAGTGTGCTGAGCGTTGGGATCGAACAGCGGAATAATATATTCGTGAGCGCCCGCGTAATCCGCAACATGCTGGCGCTGCTGGATGGCCATCGCCAACGGCGAATTCTCTTCTACCAGGTCGATAACTTTACGCCACCATGGCTTTTGCACCTTGGCCGTTTCATCGTCCGGATTTTTGTCGCGCATGTTTGTAAGGGCAGCCTCTGTCAGCGTGATGCTGTTCAGTAACTTACCCCCCGCCGGCTTGGGCTGACCGAGGTGATAATTGAACGTTGCGATACGCGCGACATCGGGGTCTATCTCTATTTTCCACTGACTCTTGAGTGCGGCCGCGATAAGAGCCGAAGTGTTTTGTGCGGGGGTAAGAAAACTCGACGTTATCGCCTTCACATAATCCCTGAGTTCAGGCGTAACAAGGGGAGATTGCAAGCGGACGGTTTTTTTAACACCTTCAGTACGAGGTATCGAACCTGCTGCAGGCCCTGGCAGTTGTTGCGCAGGGCTGTTGACTTCGTTGCGACGCACCGTTGCGTCAAAATACGAGCCTATGACTCTCGGCGGTATCATATTAGGGCCTCAGGTTGTCAGGTCTATGATTGCTTCCTGACCCTGAGTAGAGATCCGCCTTTCAGTAGTTCCTTTGAGTTGCTTTCCTCATGTGATCGTCGGCTCAAGCCAGTCTGACCGATACCTGCTCCACCGAATCCCGCGCTTCACGCAGTTCGTGGGCGTCCTGGTTGAGCCGATGGATCGTATTGAGCAGGCGCTGGCGCAGCACTTCATCGCTGAGTTTTTCGACCGCGCGCATCAGGTCGAATGCCGCGGTTTCGTTATTTTCCGCGACGGAATCCAGGGTCTTGCGCAGGTTGCGAGTGGCACGGGTCACGCGAGGTATTCCTTCATCGGCAATAGCAGGCACTTTAGGACATTCATGTTTCATTTTAATTTCAAACACTTGTGGCGCATTTGCGCTGACTTGATCCATATCAATCGAAACAGGATTTGACTGAAACATATGGAAATACGTATATTCGTATATCCATATATATGTGCATCAGTCATGTCGGATCTTTTCTCCCCTCCAGCCCTGTTCAAATGCTTCGCCGACCCAACCCGGGTGCGCTTGACGCTGTTGATCCTGCGCGAAGGCGAACTTTGTGTGTGCGAATTGATCCATGCCTTGGACGACAGCCAGCCAAAGATCTCCCGCCACCTGGCACAACTGCGCAGTGGCGGGTTGCTGCTGGATCGTCGCCAAGGGCAATGGATTTATTACCGCATCAATCCGGCACTGCCCGACTGGGTGCGTCACGTGCTGGACACCACCTTGCAAGCCAATCAGCCATGGTTGCAAAACGACGCGCTGCGTCTTGATGCAATGGGCGACAGACCACAACGGGCCGGCACCTGCTGCTGAGCCATCGGAGCCTTTATTCATGCTTGTCGCTAGTGCGATTTTCCTGTTCACCATCATTCTGGTCATCTGGCAGCCCAAGGGCCTGGGCGTCGGCTGGAGCGCCAGCCTGGGCGCGATCCTGGCCCTGGCGTGTGGCGTTATCAGCCTGACGGACATCCCGGTGGTGTGGCACATCATCTGGAATGCCACCGGCACCTTTGTCGCCTTGATCATCATCAGCCTGTTGCTGGACGAAGCCGGCTTCTTTGCCTGGGCCGCCCTGCACGTGGCGCGTTGGGGACGCGGCCGGGGCCGTCGGTTGTTCGCCTATATGGTGCTGCTGGGGGCGCTGGTCTCGGCGCTGTTTGCCAATGACGGCGCCGCATTGATCCTCACCCCCATCGTGATGTCGATGCTGCTGGCCCTGCGTTTTTCCCCTGCCGCGACCCTGGCATTTGTCATGGGGGCTGGGTTTATCGCCGACACCGCCAGCCTGCCGCTGGTGGTCTCCAACCTGGTGAACATTGTTTCGGCAGACTATTTCAAGATCGGCTTCAACGAATACGCGGCAGTCATGGTGCCGGTGAACCTGGTCAGCGTCGCCGCGACCCTCGCGGTGCTGTTGTGGTTTTTCCGTCGCGATATTCCCGGTACCTACGACCCGGCCGACCTGGCAGACCCCGCCAGTGCGATCCATGACCGCGCCACCTTTCGCGCCGGTTGGTGGGTGCTGGGCATCCTGCTGGTGGGCTGTTTTGCCCTGGAGCCGCTGGGCATTCCCATCAGCGCGATTTCCGCGGTGTGCGCCGTGCTGCTGTTGGTGATCGCAGCCAAAGGCCACAAGATCTCCACACGCAAAGTACTCAAGGAAGCCCCCTGGCAGATCGTGGTCTTCTCCCTGGGCATGTACCTGGTGGTCTATGGCCTGCGTAACGCCGGCTTGACCACCTACCTGGCGACCTGGCTCGACAGCTTCGCCACCTATGGCGTATGGGGCGCGGCGATGGGCACCGGGGTGCTCACCGCGCTGCTGTCGTCAGCGATGAACAACCTGCCGACCGTATTGATCGGTGCGCTGTCCATCGAGTCCAGCCATGCCGTGGGCGTGGTCAAGGACGCGATGATCTACGCCAACGTCATCGGCAGCGACCTGGGCCCGAAAATCACCCCTATCGGCAGCCTGGCCACGTTGCTGTGGCTGCATATCCTGGCGCGCAAGGGCATCAACATTACCTGGGGCTACTACTTCAAGGTCGGCATCGTACTGACCTTGCCGGTGCTGCTGATCACCCTCGCCGCCCTCGCCTTGCGCCTCACGTTCTGAAGGAACTCTGTGATGAAAGTCCTGTTCATGTGCACCGCCAATAGCTGCCGCAGCATCCTGTCAGAAGCCATGTTCAACCACCTTGCGCCGCCCGGTTTCGTGGCGATCAGCTCCGGCAGCTTCCCCAAGGGCCAGGTCCTGCCCCGTAGCCTGAGCACGTTGCAGGCGGCGGGCATCAGCACCGAGGGCTTGTACAGCAAGGGCAATGACGCCTTTGAAGGCAGCCCGCCAGACGTGGTGATCACGGTCTGCGACAAAGCCGCCGGCGAAGCCTGCCCGGTGTATTTCGGGCCTGCGCTGAAGGCGCACTGGGGGCTGGAAGACCCCTCGGATGTGCAAGGTGACGAGGCACTTGTCGATGCAGCATTCAAGGCCACGCTGGAGACCATCGAGACCCGCTGTCGTGCCTTTTTCGCCCTGCCGTTCGACCGCCTCAGCGCCGCTGAGCTGAAGGCTGAACTCGAGCGCATTGCGCTGTTATAACCGGAGAGCGTCATGACCACCCTGCCCAACCTGGACACCCGCCTCGCACCGCCCCGGCAGACCGGGCTGGCTCACCCTCCGCGTATCCTGCTGCTCTATGGCTCCAACCGACCCCGCTCGTTCAGCCGGTTGCTGGTTGAGGAGTGCGCGCGCTTGCTGCGCCACTTCGGCGCCGACACGCAAATCTTCAACCCCAGCGGCTTGCCATTGCCTGACGATGCACCCAACGACCACCCCAAGGTTCAAGAGCTGTTGGCGCTGATGCAGTGGTCGGAAGGCCAGGTCTGGTGCTCTCCCGAACGCCACGGTTCGATGTCGGCAGTGTTCAAGGCGCAGATCGACTGGGTGCCGCTGGCCCTCGGTGCCGTTCGCCCGACCCAGGGCAAGACGCTGGCGGTGATGCAAGTCTCCGGGGGCTCTCAATCCTTTAACACGGTGAACCAGCTTCGCGTGCTGGGCCGTTGGATGCGCATGTTCACTATCCCCAACCAATCCTCGGTACCCAAGGCGTTCATGGAGTTCGATGAGCACGACCGCATGAAGCCGTCGGCCCTCTATGACCGCGTCGTGGATGTGATGGAAGAACTGGTCAAGTTCACCGTACTGCTGCGTGAACGCCCGGACCTCGTGGACCGTTACTCGGAGCGCAAGGAAAGCGCCGATGAGCTGTCACAACGTGTCAATCAACGGTCGATCTGAGCCCCTGTGCCAGCGTATGCTCGTGCCCAATCTCTTACCGAGTCGAGTCGATGAGCGTCATGCAACACGCCTGGTTGGGCAACTACGAAGTCAGTTCCACGTCCTGCACCGGCCTGACGTTTGCCCGCCACAGCCATGACGAATGCGTGATCGGCGTGAACCTGGTGGGCGAAGAAAAAGTCTGGCTGGACCGCCGTGAGTTCGAGGCCGGCCCGGGCAGCGTTACCTTGTACAACCCAGGGCAGATTCAAGGCGGCGGTGCGGCGGACGGGGCGCCCTGGCAGTTCGTCAGCCTGTACGCCACGGCCGATCAACTGGCGGCTGACCTGGGGTTGGCGCACGTGGAGTTCGATCGTTCGCTGTGCTTTCAGCCCGACCTTGCGCAACGATTGGCCGGCGCGGTGAAAGCGGCTTTAAGCGATGACACCCTGGTCCGTGAACTGCAAGAAGAAGCGCTGGTGCTGATGCTGGGGGAAGTGGTCAACGCCAGTGGCGTGCGCCTGCCCGGCAGCACGACACTCGGCCACAACCTGATCGGTCGCGCCCAGGAAGTGCTCGCCGCACAACTGCATCGCTCAGTGTCCCTGGACCTTCTCGGGGATGAGCTGGGCCTGTCCAAATTCCACCTGCTGCGCGCCTTCCAGAAAGAAACCGGGCTCAGCCCCCGGCAATGGGCCATGCAACTGCGCACTCGGCGGGCCAAAGGTCTATTGCGCAACGGCGTGGCGACCTGCGAGGTCGCCCATCACGTGGGGTTCGCCGACCAAAGCCACCTCAACCGGCATTTCCGCGCGGCCTACGGCATGACGCCGGGGCACTACCAACGCCTCCTGAATCGCTGAAAGCGCAATCTGGTTCAAGACGCCCCCCCGCACACCCCCTCACACTGCCCACCCACATTTGAAGGAACGCGGGCATGCTGACGATCTTTTTCTACGCACTGGTATTCGGTTTTGTGTTTTGCCTTTCTCCCGGCGCGGTATTGGCAGAGACCTTGCGCCGCGGGTTGCTCCACGGCTTCATGCCGGCGCTGCTGGTACAGATAGGTTCACTGGTGGGCGATGCCGTGTGGGCGGTGATCGGCCTGACGGGTATTGCTCTGTTGATCCAGCATGATGCGGTGCGCGTACCGCTGACGATTATTTGCGCGCTGTACCTGGCCTGGCTCGGCATACGCAGCCTGATCGATGCCTGGCACCTGCCCGAAGCAGACAGCGCACCAGCCCGCTCCGGGCCCAATGCGTTGGCCGTGGGCGCGGCGATTTCCCTGGCCAACCCGAAGAACATTGTTTACTGGGGGGCGCTGGGCAGCGCCTTGTCGGGCATCGTCGGGGCCACGCCCAGCCATGGGCAAACGCTGATGTTTTTTGCAGG
Organism: Pseudomonas sp. FG86; assembly: GCF_057808775.1. Lineage (NCBI taxonomy): Bacteria > Pseudomonadati > Pseudomonadota > Gammaproteobacteria > Pseudomonadales > Pseudomonadaceae > Pseudomonas > Pseudomonas sp. FG86. The sequence continues at coordinate 157,735 of NZ_JBMDIS010000004.1, forward strand.
GTTCATGCTGGCTTCGGTGCTGTCGTGTTTTCTGATTGCGGCGCTGGTGAATCTGTTGCGCCAGAACGCCTCACCGACCTGGCAACGTATCAGTTACGGTGCCTGCGGTTTGGTATTGATCTACCTGGCGGCTTTGGCCGCACGCGGTATATGAAGTTATATATCCAGCAACTTCCGAGCGCGGCTTGCCTGAATGAACTCTGAACGCCGGATACTTTAATTAATTATGCGTTGACATTTTGTAACTGCCTAAGTAGATTGCCCCTGCCCGCAACTGGGGCCTTTTTTAAACCTCACAAAAGAAGCCAATGGACACAGTATCTAGTCGCTGTCCGAGCACCGCGAACGCGGGCATCGGGCGCCCAACCCAGAATATGACAGGACTCGCCTCCCCGGTCCGGTAAGCTGCGCTAGAGCTTGATGCTCCACCGTAACTGCCTCACCGGTCGCCCGTCCGGTCCCGAGGTGTGTTATGACCTTCCAACTCATTGCTCTACCCGATGCACGCATGCTGGCCGCGGCCTTGCGCGCCAAGCTATGCCGTGGGCCCGCGGGCGTTTGCCCTGCCCGCCCTGCCTGTACCACCGCCGCCCCCCCGGTGCGCCCGGCTCACCCGCTGGCGCGCTGGCGTATCTGCCCAGCCAGCGGCCAACGCGTGCTGCACTGGGATCACGCCGACCCGCTGGACCCTCAGAGACCTCTCGTTTCCAGCCTGGCTCAAGCCAGCCTGATGCTCGATCTTTACCTGAGCACTCGCGCTGCCTGAACCGTTTGGAAACAGCAACTTCCTGATTAATAACCTGGTGTTCTTTATGAACAAGCCCAGTCGTAACCCGCTGCGCGTTAGTTAACTAACGCGCTATTGGCGGGCGCAGTAAAAGTTATATCGAGACCTTATTTAAACCGATCGCGAAGTTAGCGACTCGGCATGCTTTCGCTCGCCTGTCATCAGGCCAGTAACGGGTATGTTTTGTCGAGAATTGGCGACAGGAGCACACACCATGAGCGCCGTAAAAAACGCCCCATTGAAGCAAAAAGCGCGCAGCGACGCCGACACCAAACTGTCGATGCGTGCCGCCCGCGAAGCCCACAACGGCCTGTCGGCCACCCTGGCCAACGTACGCGCCACCCAGGATGGCCTGACCGAACTCGACGCCGCCGCGCGTCTGCAACGCGAAGGCTATAACGAAGTCGCCCACGACAAGCCGCCTCACGCCATCGTCCAGTTCCTGCAGGCATTGAACAACCCGTTTATCTACGTACTGCTGACCTTGGGCGCCATCAGCTTCTTCACCGACTGCTGGTTGCCGATGCAGGCAGGAGAAGAGGTCGACCCGACCAAAGTCATCATTATCATGACCATGGTCCTGCTCAGCAGCTTGCTGCGTTTCTGGCAGGAACACCGTTCGGCCAAATCCGCCGAGGCCCTCAAAGCCATGGTGCGCACCACCGCGACGGTGCTGCGCCGCGAACAAGTGGGCAGCCAGCCAACCCTGCGCGAAGTGCCGATGCGCGACCTGGTGGCCGGCGACATTGTGCAACTGTCGGCGGGCGACATGATTCCGGCCGACATCCGCCTGATCGAATCCCGCGACCTGTTTATCAGCCAGGCCGTGCTGACCGGTGAAGCCTTGCCGGTGGAGAAGTACGACACGCTGGGGGATGTGACGCAAAAGTCCGCCCACTCCCCGGCCGCTGACCAGGGCAATTTGCTCGACCTGCCGAACATCTGCTTCATGGGCACCAACGTGGTCAGCGGCCGGGCCAAAGCCGTCGTCGTGGCCACCGGCGCGCGCACCTACTTTGGCTCCCTGGCCAAGGCCATCGTCGGCTCGCGGGTGCAAACCGCCTTTGATCGCGGGGTGAACAGCGTCAGCTGGCTGCTGATTCGCTTTATGTTGGTGATGGTGCCGATCGTGTTCTTCCTCAACGGTTTCTCCAAGGGTGACTGGGGCGATGCCTTCCTGTTTGCCCTGGCGGTCGCGGTGGGCCTCACCCCCGAAATGCTGCCGATGATCGTCAGCGCCAACCTGGCCAAGGGCGCCACGGCGATGGCCAAGCGCAAAGTGGTGGTCAAGCGCCTCAACGCAATCCAGAACTTCGGCTCGATGGATGTGCTGTGCACCGACAAGACCGGCACCCTGACCCAGGACAAGATCATCCTCGAGCACCACGTCAACGCTTTCGGCCAGCGGGATGACGCGGTGTTGTCCCTGGCCTGGCTCAACAGCCATCACCAGAGCGGCATGAAGAACCTGATGGACCAGGCCGTGGTGCAGTTCTCGGAACAGAACCCGAAGTTCCAGCAGCCCTTTGCCTACAGCAAGGTCGATGAATTACCGTTCGATTTTGTCCGCCGTCGCCTGTCGATCGTGGTCAAGGACACCGCCGCCGACCACTTGCTGGTGTGCAAAGGTGCCGTGGAAGAAATGCTCGGCATTTCCACCCATGTGATGGAAGGCGGGGCCGCCGTACCATTGGATGAGCGTCGCCGTACTGAACTGCTGGCGCTTGCCAACGACTATAACGAGGACGGTTTCCGCGTCCTGGTGGTGGCGACACGTAATATTCCCAAGGCCTTGGCCCGCCAGCAGTACACCACGGCCGATGAGCGCAACCTGGTGATCCAGGGGTTCCTGACCTTCCTCGATCCACCCAAGGAAACCGCAGGCCCGGCGATCGCGGCACTGCAACAAATTGGCGTGGCGGTGAAAGTGCTGACCGGCGACAACGCGGTGGTCACCAGCAAGATCTGCCGCCAGGTCGGCCTCGAGCCTGGCGAGCCGCTGCTGGGCATGGACATCGAAGCGATGGACGACGCCACCCTGCAACGCCGCGTGGAAGAACGCACGGTGTTCGCCAAGCTGACACCGCTGCAGAAATCACGGGTGCTCAAGGCGCTGCAAGCCAACGGCCACACCGTGGGTTTCCTGGGGGACGGCATCAATGATGCGCCGGCCCTGCGCGATGCCGACGTGGGCATCTCGGTGGACAGCGGCACGGACATCGCCAAGGAATCGGCCGACATCATCCTCCTGGAAAAAAGCCTGATGGTGCTGGAAGAAGGCGTGCTCAAGGGCCGCGAAACCTTCGGCAATATCATGAAGTACCTGAACATGACCGCCAGTTCCAACTTCGGCAACGTGTTCTCGGTGCTGGTGGCCAGTGCGTTCATCCCGTTCCTGCCGATGCTGTCGATCCACCTGCTGCTGCAAAACCTGATGTACGACATCTCCCAGTTGGCCCTGCCGTGGGACAAGATGGACAAGGAATACCTGGCCAAGCCCCGCAAGTGGGACGCGAAGAACATTGGCCGCTTCATGATCTGGATCGGACCGACCTCGTCGATCTTCGACATCACCACCTTCGCGCTGATGTGGTACGTGTTCGCCGCCAACAGTGTGGAAATGCAGACCTTGTTCCAGTCCGGCTGGTTTATCGAGGGCCTGCTCTCACAAACCCTGGTGGTGCATATGTTGCGCACCCGCAAGATCCCGTTCTTCCAGAGCACCGCCGCCTGGCCGGTACTGCTGATGACCGGCGTGGTCATCGCCCTGGGCATCTACGTGCCGTTCTCGCCGCTGGGCACACTGGTGGGCCTGCAACCGCTGCCGCTGGCGTACTTCCCCTGGCTGGTGGGCACCCTGTTCGCCTACTGCTGCGTGGCTCAACTGATGAAGACGATCTACATCCGCCGCTTCAAGCAGTGGTACTGATCCCCCGCCGTTTAACCGGTGGCGGTCGCCCGACCGCTACCGTGCAATACAAGCGCTACTACAAGGAAAAAGGGCCTATGCGCGTCTTGATCTGTGCAGGTCGTCATTACGCCGACACCAAGCTGTCCCGCCAAGTACTGGATGCCTACCACCGCCTGCGCCCGGTGCAGGTGTTGATCCACGGCGGCAACCAGTTCCTGGGCAGCGATATCGAGGAATGGGCGCGGGAACTCGGCATCGACGTGGTGCGCTACCCGCCCAACTGGCAACACCACGGCAAACAGGCGGAACGCCAGCGCAACCATTTCATGCTCACCGATAGCCGCCCCGACGTGGTCATCGCCCTGCCGGGTGGTGATGACACCTCGGAGCTGGTCTGCCAGGCCAAAGCCAGCGGCATTTCGGTGCTGACCGTAGAAAGCTGAATTCAAGCGAGGTGCCTCATGCACAAAAAACACACCCCTCGACGCCCGGACGGGTTTGCCAAATACCGCGCGCGCAACCATCGCGGCCCTCGGGCCACGCTGTTGCTGCTGCCCCCGGCAAAACGCCGCGCGTTGCAACGCAACCTGATCTTTATCGGCATAACCCTGGCGATCCTTTTGCTCATCGCCGTGCTCTCCAAAGCCCAGGCGGCAGGCGGGTCTTATACGGTCGACGATGGCGCGATCAATGCGCCGGGCGAATGCAACGTCGACGCCTGGTACACCGCCAACCGCCACGATGGCGGCACCCACAACGCGACCCTGTCACCCGCCTGCACGTTCAGCGCACTGCCTTCGGTGCAATGGGGCGCGGCACTGTCCCGCGCCACCACCGGTGGCCCGGGTGAAACCCAGGTCAACCCGCAACTCAAGGCGCAGCTGTTGTCGAGCGAAGCGTTGGGCCTGGAAATGGCGATTGCCGCCGGGGCGCACTTTGCCCTGGATCGGCGACACGGGTTTGACGGCGCGGACTTCAACGTGCCGCTGACCTGGCAATCTTCGCTGCCCCTGCGCCTGAACCTGAATGCTGGCTGGAGCCATGCCTACAACGACGGCGATCAAACCCACCGCCTGACCTGGGGCGCAGGCTTCGAATACCCGCTGGCGCAGTCCCTGACGCTGATCGCCGAACGCTACGGCCAGGCAGGCCGTGACCAGGCCTGGCAGGCGGGGCCGCGGTTGCATGTCGGGCCGTGGGTCGATGTCGACCTGGTGCTCGGGCGCAGCCTGATCGGTGAGCGTGACCAATGGCTGACCACCGGCGCCACAGTGCGCTTCTAGGCGCTGGCAGCGGCGCTGCTGTCCACCCGCCTGCCGGAACACCATGACCGTCGGGCGGGCACGCCTTATGATGGCGCCACCGCGCCGAGGAGGAATCACCCCGTGGACCGTATCGAACAGATTGCCCTGATGGCGACCTACAACCAGTGGATGAACCGCAAGGTGTATGACACCGCCCACCAGCTCAGCCATGCCGCGCTGATGGAAGATCGTCGGGCATTTTTTGGTTCGATCCTGGGCACGCTGAACCACCTGATGTTGGGCGACACCGTGTGGCTCAAGCGCTTTGCCCAGCACCCGGCAGGCTATGGGGCGCTGGCACCGTTAACCGCCATCGCCACCCCCACCGACCTCAAGCAACTGGCCTTCGCCAACCTGGGTGAACTCTGGACGCACCGCGCCTGGCTGGATCAACTGATCATCGATTGGGCCGGCACCCTGAAAGAAAGCGAGCTTGACCAGCGCCTGCGCTACCACAACATGCGTGGCACCGCCGCCGACAAGCCGTTTTTTGGCCTGCTGGTGCACTTTTTCAATCACCAGACCCATCACCGGGGCCAGGTGACAACACTGCTGACCCAGGCGGGGCACGATGTGGGCGATACGGACCTGCTGGCGCTGATCGACTGAACTCAGCGGGCGCTGAACTCGGCATAGGCTTGCAACAGTCGGGGGAAGTCTTGCGGGGCCGGCAGTTGCGCGAAACTCTCACGCGCCGGGGTAGACGCCCACGGCAGCTTTTCGCTGGTCCAGGTCTCCATGAAGGGTACGTATTCCCGAGCATTATCCAGCAAGCTGGCGCGCACATTGACGAACTCATCGATGCCGTGGGGCCGGGTAAACAACCAGCTCATGCAATGGGGGCAAAAGTAATGGCGGTCCACGCCATGCAAGCCGCCGATCACCGGGCAACCCTGGGTCACGGTGAATGCGCTGGCGGGAATCAATGCACTGAGGGAGAACGCGCTGGCGGTCATTTTCTGGCACCCGGTGCAATGGCACGCCATGGTGATCACCGGTGGCTGGCTCACGCTGAAGCGCACCTGGTTACACCGGCAACTGCCTTCCTGGGGCAGGTTGTTGATGCTCATCACTCATTCCTTTTTATGATTGGGACCGCGCCAGGGTAGCGTCCCACTATAGGGTTGAACAGGTGCGCGGCGTAAAACGAACGCTGTTGCGCGCGCTCGCGTGTCCCTCATGGCTCAACGCTGAACGCCCGGCCGATCGGGCTGCTGTGGCGAGCGGGCTTGCCCCGCGTTGGGCTGCGTAGCAGCCCCAAAACCTGGCGATTTAACATGCCTGGATAAACGCGGTGGCCTTATTGGGGCCGCTGCGCAGCCCAACGCGGGGCAAGCCCGCTCGCCACAACAAGCCCGCCCTCAATGATCGTTGGACACCCGCCTGGTGCGTGCCTTGTACACCGGCAGCGCGGCGGCATACGCCAGTGCCTGTTCGCGGGAATTGAAGGACGCCAACCGGTCCTTATGGGTACAGACCCGCCACGGCCCGAAGTTCACCTGCACGATATCGTAGCCATTCAGATGCAGCTTATTCAGCATTGGAGCGCTCATAGTCACCTCGCTTTCCTGAGATTTCCACGCAGTACGCGCCCTACCTTACACCCACATCCCCGGGCGTGGCCGACCGCATGTCGCAGCACCCGGCTAGTCCGTGGGCAAACCCCATGCCTTCAAGTCGACGGCCTCCAGGCTGTGCAGGCGCCGGTCGGCGTGGAGGAACTTATCGTCGGCCATCGCCGGGTCCGGGATGGCCACCGCGTACATGCCCGCCGCTTTCGCCGCGCTGATACCAAACGGTGAGTCCTCGAATACCAGGCAATCGGCCGGCGCAACCCCCAGGCGTTGGGCGGCGACCAGGAAGATATCCGGTGCCGGCTTGGCAGCGCCGACCTGCGGGTCATCCGCCGTGACGACCGCATCGAACAACTCGAACCACTCACGATGCCGGGCAATTTTCAGGTCGAAATAATGCCGCGACGAACTGGTCCCCACCGCAATCGGAATGCCCTTGGCCGACAGGTGACGCACCAAGGCTTCAGCGCCGGCCATGGCCGCAGCCTGGGGGAAACGCTCATTCATCAGGGGCGTGCGCAGTTCCAGGAACGCTTGCGCGCTGATCGGCAGTTCCAGCGCCTGCACGATATAGCTCGCCAGCGCGTATGCGCCCAGACCGATGGTGTGCTGCTTGATACTCCAGTCAAACCGCCGGCCACCGAAGCGGTCGGCAATCAATTGGGTGACTTCGGTGTAGATGCCTTCGGTATCGAGCAGCAAGCCGTCCATATCGAAAATCACCGCCTTGATCTGTGGTGCAGTCATCAGGGCTCTCCTCACGTTCGGCCAGCGTAGTGGTCGATCAGGCGGTTGAGCAGAATCGCCAGCACAATGATCACCCCGGTGATCGCCATCTGATAGAACGAACCCAGCCCGAGCAAATTGAAGATATTGCGCAGCACTTGCAGCAGCATCACCGCCACCGCCGTGCCGACCACGCTACCGCGCCCTCCGAACAGACTGGTGCCGCCCAGCACCACGGCAGCGATGGCGTCCAATTCCAGGCCCTGGGCCGCCGTGGGTTGGCCGACATGCAGGCGCGAGGTCATCAACAGCCCGGCGAACGCAGCCAGCCCCCCGCAAATGGAGAACACCGCAATGGTCACCGCCCGCACCGGGACACCGGACAAGCGCGCCGCTTCCAGGTTACCGCCCGTGGCAAGCACATACTCGCCAAACACCGTGTAGCGCAGCACCAGCCAGGCGATGAGCGTGATCAGGATGAAGATCAGGCCCAGCACCGGAAACGCGATGCCGGCACTCGGCAGGATGTCGATCATCGATGAACCAAACCCGGTGAAGCTTGCCGGCAGCCCGCCAATCGGTGCGCCATCGGAGGCCAGGAAGGTCGCACCGCGCAACGACACCAGGCCGGCCAGGGTGATGATAAAACTCGGCACCTTGCCAAATACCGTCAGGCTGCCCATCAAGGTGCCTATCGCCAGGCCCACCAGCAACGTCGCCGGCACTGCCAGCCAACCGCTGACCTGTTGCTGCAACAGCACCGCCACCAGGATGCCGCCAAAGGCGCACAAGCTGCCGACGGACAAATCGATGTTCGCGGTCAGGATGACGAAGGTCATGCCGATGGCCACGATCCCCACGATCGCCCCTTGCTGGAACAGGTTGGCGATATTGCCGAAGGTCAGGAAGTCATCGGACAAAAACGTCGCCACTGTCACGGCGAACAGGAAAATGAACACGAAGTTGTAGCGCATCACCCATTCCAGCACCGCACTGCGTCGGCTGGGCGTCAGGGCCATGGGCTTGTCGAAAACGGGGGTCGGGTTGCTGGCAATAGTCATGGTTCTGCACTCTTTACCGTTCAAGGATGTCGACCAATAAGGATGGCCTGGTCGATCTGGTCACGGCTGGCGCTCAACGGGTCGAAACACACCGCGTTACGCCCTTCGTGCATGACCCAGATCCGGTCACAATTGACGTACAACTCATCCAGCTCACTGCTGGCGACCAACACGGCCGCCCCCTCCTGCGCGAGGCTGCGGGCCAGGGCGTAGAGGTCGGCCTTGGCGCCGACATCCAGGCCACGGCTGGGCTCGTCGAGCAGCAACAACCGCGCACCGTCGATCACCCACTTGGCCATGACCACTTTTTGCTGATTGCCGCCGGACAACTGGCGTACCGGTTGCTCCAGGTTGTCGAGCTTGGTTTGCAGGCGTTGCAGCACCGGGCCCGCACGGTCCTTGGCCTGGCGATGGGAGAACCAGCCCAGATGCCGCGCATGCACCAGGCAGGCGTTGCGGTAGATCGGCGCGTCCAGCAGCAGGCCTTCGGTCTTGCGGTTTTCCGGGACCAGGCCGACGCCCTGGCGAATAGCCTGGCGTGAGGTCAATGGGCGGTAGGGCTCACCGAACAGTTCGACATCGCTGTCGGTACGGCCCACACCGAACAACGCCTTGAGCAAGGTGCTGCGCCCTGCGCCGTTGAGCCCCGCCAGGCCGACAATTTCACCTTGGCGCACCTGCAATCCACGCACATCCAAGCCCTGGGCACCCTGCAAGCGACGAATATCCAGGGCCAGCGCCTCGCGCGGCGGCTGGCGCGGGCTGCGCTCCAGCAGGTCGCGATGTTCGCCGACCACCGCGGCCACCAGCGCCTGGTCATCGATCTGCGCCAATTCATAGGTGCGCAACGTGCGCCCGGCACGTAGCACGGTGACCCGGTCGCCGATCTCGCGAATCTCATTCAAGCGATGGCTCACGTACAACACCGCGACCCCGGCGGCAGTGATCTCGCGGATCACCCGGAACACCTGCTTGAGTTCGGTTTCGTTCAGCGCGGCGGACGGCTCATCCATCACCACGACCTTGGCCTCACAGGTCAGCGCCCGGGCAATGGCCGCCAGTTGCTGGTTGGCAATCGACAAGCTGCCCACGCAGTCGGTGCTGGAGAACGTGGCGCCAACCCGCACCAGCGCAGCCTTGGCCAAGGCACTGCGCTTGCCACGGTCGATCATGCCGAAGCGCCGTGGCGCGTAGCCGAGCATCAGGTTTTCTTCCACGGTCATCTGCGCGATCAGGTCCAGTTCCTGGTAGATCATGGCGATCCCGGCCTGGCGCGCCTGCTGCGGGTTTTTCAACTCGACGCGCCGGCCGCCGATGAACATCTCGCCAGCGTCCGGCCGATGGGCGCCGGCGACGATCTTCAGCAGGGTGCTCTTGCCCGCGCCGTTGGCGCCCAGCAGGCAATGCACTTCACCGGGGCGCACATCGAGGGACGCGTCGGTCAACGCGATGACATTGGGTGGAAAGCGTTTGCTGACATGCTGAATCTCCAGCGCCAAATCATTCATGATCCTGCTCCAGCAAATAGCGCGCGGTGCCAGCGTCGGTCGCCAGCACATTGACGTAACCGGCCTTGACGCTGGCATGCACGATGCGATGTTTGTGGGCCCCCACGCACACGGCTATCGACCAGGCTTTGTCGCGCAGCGCCGACAGGTGCAGGCCAAGGGTACGGGCATCCAGTTCGGGCATGACCGGTTCGCCGTCCATGCCGATAAACCGGCCCATGATGTCGCCCACCGCACCGAGGCGCTCAAGTTCCTGGAGCAAGGGACGGTCGATGTAGCCCGACTCCATCAGCACCGAATGGTCGGACAACTCGCCCAGGCTGAAGCAGGCAACTGGCGCCTGCTCGCCCAAGTGCATGACCTGGGCGATCACCGGGTCTTGTTCCAGCGCTTCCCGGGTATGGGCGTGCCCCAGGATGGCCGGCACGGGCAGCAAGGTGGCCTGGCCACGCGCCGCCTGGGCGAAGCGTTCGGCCACGTTATGGCTGGGTTCGCCGACCGAGCGCGTGTTGATCGCGCCATTGAGCAGCACCACATTGACCCCTTCGTTCCAGCGCGGCACCAACCATTGGGCCATCTTGGTCAGGGTGCGGCCCCACGACACGCCGATCAGGGCAGGCATCGGTTGCAGGTTGCACAGGTAGCGCGCAGCAGCCTGGGTCACGACATTGAGTGCATCGTCATCGTCGACCTCCAACACCAGCGCCTCGCGCAGGCCAAAACGCTTTTGCAACGCCACTTCCAGCGCCGGCACGCGGGCCGAGCGGGCCACAATGTCAATGCGTACGACGCCGCAGTCGCGGGCCTCGCGCAGCAGGCGGCTGACTTGCCAGCGGGTCAGGCCGGTTTCACGGGAGATGTCGCTCTGGGTCTTTTCCAGGTCGTAGTACAGCTTGGCGACTTGCACCATCAGGTCATCACGTTGGGAGTCCGCGGTGAGCTTGGGCGGCAATGAATCGGCGCAGGTTTGGGTGCTCATGCGGCCGGCCTTACGCCGAGCGTGCGGTTCGCCGGCGGTTTGCAACTGATGGGCGCCACGCTGTCCGTGGCGGCGCGGTAACGGCCAAGCAATTCGATGTACTGCTCATGGGCGTAAGGGTCGGGTTCGATCAGGCGGCCGACGGTGGTGAAGGCCGTGGCGGCTTGCTGCAAGTCACTGAATTCACCGAGGGCGCAAGCCGCCGCCGCCGCAGTCCCGATCAACGTCAGGTTGTCATGGGGGACCATCTCGAACGGTACGCCGGTGGCATCGACAGTGGCTTGCAACCACAACGGGTTTTTCTGGAAACCGCCGGCAGCGACCACGCGGGTGATCTCAATGCCTTCACTGCGCCAGGTGTGGAAGATGTTCGCCGAGCCCAGGGCAATGGCTTCCACCGAGGCGCGATAGAGGTCGTGGCGGTCGTGATTGAGCGACAGGCCCATGATCGCCCCGCGCATGTCCGGCGAGCGATACGGCGTGCGGTTGCCCATCCAGTAATCGAGCACCAGCAGGCCGGTGGAGCCCGGTTGCAGGGCAGCGGCCTGGCGGATCAATTGCTGGTGGCCGGCATCGTCCAGGCCGAACATTTTTTGCGCGAGCCAGTTGAGAATCGAGCCAGCCGAGACTTGCCCGCCTTCCATCAGCCATTGGCCGTCGAGCAAGGCGCCGGGGTAAGGCCCCCAGATACCCGGCACGTCGATACGCTTGGGGGTATGCATCAGTTGCACCACGGAGGTGCCGCCGATAAACAGCACTTCACCCGCGCCCGTGGTGCCGGCGCTGAGCATGGCCATGTGCGCATCGATACCGCCCTGGGCCACCAGGGTGTCGCGGCTCAGGCCCAGGTGATTGGCGGCCTCTGCGGTCAACGGACCGATTCGCCCACCGACCTTGATCACTTCCGGCGGCAGCTTCTGTGCGAGTTCGGGAATGCCCAGGTCGGCGTACAGCTCCACGGGGAAACGCTGCTGCAACGTGTCGTAGTTCCACTTACAACTGGCGTTGAGTTGAGAGGCAACCCAGCGCCCGGTCAGTTGGTAATTGACCCAGTCCACCGCTTCGCAGATTCGCGCCGCGCGGCGGTACACCTCGGGTTCGTGCTCAGCCAGCCACATGGCCTTGGGCACCAGCCACTCCACGGCGTCCCCCCCTTGGTTCATCATCGGGTGGCTGATCCGGGCGCTGCGCGCCGACTCAACGGCCGCGCGGCAATCCATCCATAACAAGGCCGGGGCCAACGGTTCGCCGTCCGCCTGGGCGGCCACTACCGTGGACGCAGTGGTCGCGACACACACCGCGGCCACCGGTAGATGCCCGGCCTGGGCCATCAATTGCCGACAGGCTTTGCCCAGCGAGGTCCACCAGTCAGCCGGCGCTTGTTCAGCCCAACCCAATTGCGGGTACTGCGTGGCGTAGGCAGCCTCGGCCACCTGTATCAGTTTATGGCTGTGCAAGTCATATAGCCCGGCACGCACCCCACCTGTTCCGAAATCCAGTCCCAACAACAACGTCATCGGTAGTCCTCCTGCGTCTTGTGCCGCCGACGCTTTTTGTTTTGAGCCCTGCAACCACCTGCATTGCAGGGCTGGGCGAATCACAGCCTAAACCTTGGATCAGGGGCGGAAAATCACCTTGGCGGCCACTTCGCTGCGGTCGGCGTAACGCTTGAACATGGCGGGCAACTCTTCCAACGGCAAGTCGTGGGTGATCATGAATTGCCACTGCAATTCACCCGACGCCAGCTTGTCGATCGACGCGGTCCACTCGTCACCGGGGAACGGCGCCGAGAAGGAGTTCCACGCGCCATGCAAGGAAATTTCCTGGCGCAGGAAGTGCGAAAAAGTCGCGGTGCTGATCGGCACTTCGCCCGTTGGAATGCCGATAAATACCACGTGCCCGCCGGCCTTGGTCAGTTGTACCGCCTGGTTGATCGAGCTCGGATGACCCGCGGCTTCAACGACCAGTTGGCAGCGCGGCAACTCGACATCCGAGGCACCGCTGAGCAAGGTGTGGGTCGCACCGGCCTGGCGGGCCATGGCAAGTTTCTCTTCGGCGATATCGATGGCGACGATGTCCTTGGCGCCCATGATGCGTAGCCACTGGATCACAAACAGCCCGATCGGCCCGCACCCCACCACCGCGCCACTCTGCCCAGCCTTGAAATCGGCTTTCCAGATGGCGTGCAGCGCAATCGCCGCCGGGTCGACCAGGGACGCGGCAATCGGGTCCATGCCCTTGGGCACTTTGATCAGGTTGCTCAGCGGCACATTGACGTACTCGGCATAAGCGCCGTCGCGGCGGCTGCCAAAGTAGTCGTACTGTTCGGAGCGCGACGGAAAGCCACGGGCATACTGGTCGCTGGTCACGTCCGGGATCATCGGCGGCACAGTGACCAATTCGCCAATGGCGTAGCCTTCGACGCCACTGCCGATTTCTTCGATGAAACCAGCAAACTCATGGCCGCAGATCAGCGGCATCACATGGGCGCCCTTGCTCAGCATCCGCGGGATATCCGAGCCGCAGACCCCACAGGCCGCTACTCGAACCAAGGCGTGGCCGGCCTTGACGGCAGGTTTTGGAACATCTTCGACCCGGATATCACCCGGTTTGTACATGACGGCAGCTTTCACAGTGAAATCCCCTGTTGGATAGGCAATGCAGCGGTGAGCGCTTCAGAGTGCGCCGGGACGGTATTCGCCGAAGGTAGCGTCGTGCTTGATCTGGGCCGCATCGGCCTGGGTCACGACTTTGGTGCCGGCGTCGACGAAGGCCGGGATGGTCTTGCCGGTGACCAGGCCACGCGCCGCTTCAATCGCGACTTCGCCTAGGTAACGCGGATCGTTGAGGGCGGTGGCGACGTATTGGTCACCGTTCTGAATGGCATTGATCGCTTCCGACAGGCCATCGACGCCCGCGACCAGTACGTTTTTCTTGCCGCTTTCATTGAGCACTTGCAGGGCGCCCATGGCCATATCGTCGTTGTGCGCGATCACGGCCTTGAGGTCGGGGTGGGCCTGCAACAGATCCTGCATCGCCGTCACCGCATTGGCGCGCATGTATTCGCTGTAGGGGCCTTCGATAATCTTGAAGTCGGTGCCGGCCAGCGCGGTATGAAAGCCCTTGCGCCGCTCTTGCATCACGGTACCGCCGGCATCGCCCTGGATCTCGATGACCTTGCCGCTGACCACGCCTTTTTGTTTCAGCGCGGCCACCAGGGCTTTGCCGGACAGCTCGCCCATCTCGGCATTGTTGCGACCGATGGTGGCGGCGACAGGCGCGTTGATCGCGCGGTCCACGGCGATCACCGGGACCTTGGCGCGCTTGGCGGCATCCAGCGAGGCGCCGACGGCGTCGGGGTTGACTGCATTGATGATCAGGACGTCGATCTTGCGGGTCAGCAGGTCCTGGATATCGTTGTTTTGCTTGCTGATGTCGCCATTGGCGTCGAGGAAGATCAACTCGTCGCCCTCTTTCGCGGCGGCCGCCTTGGCACCGTCACGCAGTTGCACATAGAAAGGCGATTGGAGGGTGACCTGGCTGAAACCGATCTTCAGATCCTTGGCCTGGGCATTCAACGCCAGTACCGAGGCCGCGACAGCCAGTGCAAGGGACAGCACCTGAACAGGTTTACGGGCGATCTGTAGCATGGTGATTCCTATTTTTATTGTTGTCTGGATTCGGGCACTGCCTTCAGCGAGGCAGTGCTCACAAATGTGAACAGCGATCACATTTGAAAAACTATGCCTTGCCCGCCAGGGTGTCAAGGCAATTTTGTTAGAATCCAAACATACGATAAATAAATCACAGCATCAGAATCGCCCCGGCCTCCTCGATGAGCTGCCGCTGCGCCACTGGCAGGCCAACGTCACTGATCACCCGCTGGAAGTCGGCCAGTTCAGCAAAATGCGCCGCACGTACCTGCTCGAACTTGGTGTGGTCGGCCACCAGCACACAACGCTGCGCCCGTGCCATGACCCGGCGCTTGACCTCCACTTCATTGAGGTTGTAACAGGTCACGCCATGCACGGCGCTCACCCCGGCGGCGGAGATAAATGCCCAGGCCACGCGGATCCCCTCAAGGATGCCCAGCTCGGCGCGACTCTCGAAGACCAGGTTGCGCCGATCCAGCATGCCTCCGCACAGGATCACCGTGCAGTGGGGCTTTTGCTGGAGTTTGAGCAGGACATTAAGGGAGTTGCACAGGGCGGTGAACTCCAGGTCATCGGGCAACGCGTCGATGATAAACGGCGTGGTGGTGCCGCAATCGATGAAAACGGTATCGCCCGGGCGCACCAGGCTGGCGGCCACGCTGCCGATGCGACGCTTCTCGACGAGGTTGCGCTGGTCTTGTTCGGCCACCTGGTAATCCGGCTCCGGCGCACCGCTGCGGGTGACATGCCCGCCCAGCAGGCGCAGGCCCTGGGGGCTGTCCACCAGGTCGCGGCGCACCGTCATTTCCGACACGCCGAGCAATGCCGCCATCTCGCGTAAATGCACGGCGGCCTCGCCTTGCAAGGCCCTGTGCATGGCTTTGAATCGTTCGCTTTTCTTTGAATCCACTGCGTTTTCACTCGGTTTGAACGTGGCCGATAGATAACAAGGCTCACAAATCCCATTTACAATGTTATTTATTTAACATTTAATGCATCCAACTTAACACAAACAGGCTTTTCTCAGCACCCTCCCCCACAGGACTCCGACCATGCCCCAAGCCCCCCTGTCCCTCGCTGCCTACATCGACCATACCTTGCTGGCCGCCGACGCTTCCCAGGCCAGCCTGCGCCAATTGTGCGACGAAGCTCGCCTGTACGGCTTCAAGTCGGTATGCGTCAACAGCGCCAACGTACCGCTGGCGGCCGAATGCCTGCGCGGGTCAGCTGCCCTGGTGTGCGCGGTGGTCGGCTTTCCACTGGGCGCCGGGCTGAGTGCGGCCAAGGCCTGCGAGGCACAACTGGCGATCCAGGCGGGTGCGCGGGAAATCGACATGGTACTGAACATCGGCTGGTTGAAAGATGGCTTGCTCGACCAGGTGCGTGACGATATTGCCCAGGTGCTCGAGGCCTGTGGCGAGGTGCCATTGAAAGTGATCCTGGAAACCGGTTTGCTCAATGACGAACAGAAGATCAAGGCATGCGAAGTGTGCCGTGAACTCAATGTTGGCTTCGTCAAGACCTCCACCGGCTTCGGCCATGGGGGCGCCACCTTGGAGGATGTGCGATTGATGCGCAAAGTGGTCGGCGCGGCGATCGGGGTGAAAGCCTCAGGGGGCGTACGCGACCTGGCAACGGCCCAGGCAATGATCGAGGCGGGCGCTACGCGCCTGGGCAGCAGCTCCGGGATAGCGATTGTCAATGGCGCCAGTGCAGTGGCCGACGCCTATTAAGCAAGACCCGCAAGCGCGAACATTCTCGCGCCTGCGGTAACGCGTCGGTTACTTCACTTTGCTGCTCAGGCTTTCAACGCTACGTTTCAAATCGTCCAGGCTACGCTTCAAGGCGTCGATGTCACTTTTCTGCCGGTCAATCGTGCTTTTCTGATCCTGGATCGTGCTCTTGAGGCTCGACAGTTGGCTATCACCGGCGCTGGCGGCGGAACCGCCCTTACGCTTGAGCTCGTCAAGCTCGCGGCCCAGGCCCTCGACTTTGCTGGTCAGGCTTTGCAGTGCGCTGGTGCTACGCTTCTGCTCCGCTTGCAACGCTTCGATATCGCCCACCGAAAGGCTCGACGACTTCAACACATATTGGTTACCCGCCTCCATCGAAGTCGCCGTCAACCGGTCACCGGCCGACGCACTGAAATCCCCCCACTTCACCGCACTCCCCGCCTGCACCGGGCCGACCACACCACCCGCCAATACCGCCACGGCGCCTATTGTCATCATCCAAGAACGCTTACGAACACGGAGCATCAATTGATTCCTTTCCGAACTGCCGGGATGGCATATCGCTATGACTGTCATGTATGAGCCTTGTTCCCGGGTCTCGCACGCCTTTTGCGTTGTTCGTGAAGCCTATGTAGATCACTGATCTATCAAGCTTTTTCATCCAGCCCTTTGCACAAGAAAGGTGCCCGGCCACCTTGCGCCCAGGCGCCTGGATCTATATATTCCCAACCCTGTTGCACCGCGCTACCGCCCGAATGGCGAAACTGGTAGACGCATGGGACTTAAAATCCCCCGCTCGTAAGGGCGTCCCGGTTCGATTCCGGGTTCGGGCACCATCGATATCAAGGGCTTGCCAGGGAAACCTGAGCAGGCCCTTACTTTTTTTGCTTCGCAATTTTTCACCTTGCACCGCAATTTCCATTCCTCCGGCGTCCTGCCGACCTAAATCAAATCCAAGATTAAGACCCCTGCTAAGCTGTTCACTCCAAGGAGGAAACAGACATGCCGAATACAGACCTACTCCCTTCCCTACTCTCCAAGCTCTATGAAAATCAGCTTGCTCTCGAAGCATCCATCATGGAGTTATCGAACTGGGTTGAGCAGCGTGGCTCCGCAGATGTAGCCGAGAACATCCGCGGTGCGCTATACCCCATTGATGAGAATGAAGAGTTCATCAAAATCACTTTGGCTGTGTTGATGGCGCCGGACTGATAGCTCACCGACTCATCCTCATCCACCCGTCGTATCTTGATCAATGTATAGCCAAACGGAAAGCATCAAAGGTGCCTACCGTGGACGCCCTCAACATCGGAAACACCAGCGACTGACAGGCTAAAAAGAGGCCCCACATAGTGAGGCCTCTTTCATTACCCAACCTGCAAATTAAAGCGATTGCAGAGAAATACTCGCGTTTTGAGAGTCCTGCGGACTGTCAGCGTCCATCCAGACGTACTGTGTACCGTCACCTTGCATATTGTAGGAAACACTTTGGATCTGCGTAGCACTGATAGTGACAGCACCCGGCTCCGAAGCGGTAGGCCCAATGTTGGTGACTTGACCCGAGAGCAGCCCGTTGGAGGTTTCATTGACCACGAATACAGTGGCCTTTGCCTCCCGGAACTGGCACGAAATGAATTGAGTAATCTTGCTGGTGATCGTTAGATTCATCCATTTCGACGGTGGTACCGCGTAATAACGGGTGTACTTGCTGAACGGGTACTGCTCACCGTTGGCTTGCAGCGCATTGTTACTCAACCCGCTAGTGTTGGTCGGCATACTGGTACTACCCAACCAGGCTTCGACCTGAGCAATGCCGCTATTGCTGCCCAAAGAAATCGAGATGGTTTGGGTGTCAGAACCCGAGATAAAGCCCATCGAAGCAAGCCCCGCATTAGCCGTAGTACCGGGGACTGTGATTTTGGCCGGCGGTTGGCTATTACTCCAAACCACACTGACGTTTGAGGAGTTGTCACTTTGAGCAGAATTGTAGATAAAGATCCCATAGAGCTGGCCTGGACGGAGTGTGGTACAGGTCGCAGTATCGCCCGCTTTGAGGGTAATACGTTGCCCGCCGTTCCAGTTCAACTCAGCTGCAGTTATACCGAAGCTTTCCATGTGAATAGCCCTTCCTTGCTTGATCATCATTAGGTTTTACGCGCAACGACATCCTATTGCCGCTACGCGTGAATAGGAGCCTAGCCATCCTTTTTATTTCCGCTTGCTAAAATCTAGACTCATTGGCGATAACAAAATCGAGCCTAAAAGCGTTTAAAGATGGCCTTTTGAAACCATTCAATAAAGAGACTTTTCAAGGACAGTCCGATGCTTTCCGCAAAGAGAAATGTCCAGCATTCCTGCCGGTGATATTTCGCCTGAGTGGGTTCCAGAATCGTTGGACCTACGAACCCAATTAGGCAGCAGCCTGATAGAGCGATTCGATGGCGATCGATGTGATCAATAACAGATGTCATTCAGTCTGTGATCTCCCGGGCGTAGGCTTGGCACGCCGCCAGCGCAATCAATCCACCGTCGCCTTCATCGGTGATGGCGATAATTCTTTGAGCATGCGCTGGGTCAAGTTTGGCTCGCGCGACTCCATGAACCACGCCGACGGCGCCGGGGGCGGCAGGCACGTTGCAGCCACCGGCTGAATCGGCGGCGTCAAGAAGGACTGACAGCCGGACAGCACCGAGTTGGTGAAAGAAGCCTGCTACAGGCTCTTCCAGAAAAAGCACCCGGGCGCCATCGCCGTGCAATCCCATGAAGAGCTGAACAACCTGGTCAAGCAAGGCATGACCAATACCGTGGTGGTGCGCGGCGCGTACTACTCGCAAGTCGCCAACTCGACCTCGTACAAGCAGGTCGCCCACGTCGTTGCCATCCAGACGCCTAAAGCTGCTCTGGAAGAGTGGTACCGCGACAACAAAAAATACATGAGCAGGTTGCCGGCGGCGTCCTTCAAGGACCTTGCCAAGCGTGCTGACGGCTGGAGGAATAAGTGATGTCCGATAACACCAGAATTTGGGATCAGGTCGAGACCACCGACCCGGAAGTGACCAAAAATTTACCGGCGCGGGTGGCTTTAAGGGGACCGCTATCGAGCGAAGCGAGCGGGTGCACGAGGGGGCGCACTCCGAACACAATAATAAATTCTCGCGAGTCACTTTCATTATGAAATTCACTGTGTAATATTATTATCGTAATACTTAGCAACAAATCCCGGAGATCGTCATGAAGAAGGCCAGCTTCCAGTCCATGCCCTGCCCGGTCGCCCGTGCCCTGGAGCACATCGGCGATGGCTGGAGCCTTTTGATCTTGCGCGATGCGTTCTATGGGCTGCGTCGTTTCGACGAATTTCTCACGAGCCTGGGGATCGCCTCTAACACGCTGACCCGCCGCCTGAACACGCTGGTGGCCAACGGTTTGCTGGAGCGGCGCCCCTACCAGGACAACCCGCCGCGCCACGAATACCACCTCACCGAAGCCGGCCGGGACTTGCGCCAGGTGATTCTCACGCTGATGGCCTGGGGCGCGCGGCATGCCGAGGGGTCATCCAAGGTGTTTCTCGCCGATGAGGACACCGGGCGCCCCGTGAAACTCGCGTTGATGGATGCCAACACCGGCAAGCCCATCACCCGCGAAGACCACCGCGTGCATGTCGCCGCCGACGCCGAACCATTGAGCCTGTGGCGCGCGCGAACCGGTAGGGCCTACACCGCAAAAGATCAACTGGTCAGCCCCTTCCCCCACTAATACGCAATGAGGTCATTTCGTCATGGACGCTCAAGTCAGCGCTTTGCCCGAACCCACGAAAACTTCCCGGCGCAAACACGTACTGCGCGTGGGGCTGCTGACCCTGGCCGTGGTGGGCGGCGTCTGGTACGCCAGCCACTGGTGGCTGGTCAGCCGATTTATCGAGGACACCGACGATGCCTACGTGGGTGCGGACGTGACGGTGATCAGCGCCAAAGTGCCGGGCTATATCAGCGAAGTGGCCGTGCAGGACAACCAGTTCGTGCACGCCGGCGACGTACTGGCCCGCATTGATGTACGCGACTACCGCACCGCCCTGGCCAAGGCCGATGGCGCCGTGGCAGCGCAACAGGCCGCGCTCGCAAACCTCGACGCCACCGAACAATTGCAACTGGCAGTGATCAACCAGGCCAGGGCGCAGATCGACGCTACCGACGCCGAAGCCCAACGGGCCGGCGACGATCAGACGCGCTACCAGCACCTGGTACGCAGCCAGGCCGTGTCGGTGGAAAGTGCGCAACGGGTCAACGCCGTGTGGAAGACCGCCCGCGCCGATCACTCCCGGGCGCAAGCCGGGCTGATGGCGGCACGCCGGCAGATCGACGTGATCGAAACCCAACGCGGTCAGGCCCGCGCCGCACTGCAGCAGGCCCAAGCCGAACGCGACCAGGCACAACTGAACATCAGCTACACCGAACTGCGGGCCCCGGTGGACGGCTACGTGGGCAATCGCCGCGCCCGGGTCGGTGCCTACGCCGCGGCCGGCAGCCAGTTGATCTCGGTGGTGCCGGCAAAAGGGCTGTGGGTGGACGCCAATTTCAAGGAAGACCAACTGGGCCGCCTGCAGATTGGGCAAAGCGTGAGCATTCGCGCCGATATCCTCCCCGGCCGCGAATTCCACGGGCACATCGAGAGCCTCGCCCCCGCCACCGGCGCACAATTCAGTGTGCTGCCGCCGGAAAACGCCACCGGCAACTTCACCAAGATCGTGCAGCGCGTGCCGGTGCGCGTGCGGCTCGACAGCAATGACGCCGACTTTGGCGCCCTGCGCCCAGGCCTGTCGGTGATGGCAAAGGTCAACACCCGTGAGGCGTTCGAAGACCAGGCCAGCGCCCTCAAGGCCCAGCTATGAACAACCCGCTGCCCGCCCTCAGCACTGCGCAAAAGGTCACAGCCTTCGCCACCATGTGCGTGGGCATGTTCATCGCCTTGATCGATATCCAGATCGTGTCCGCTTCCCTCAAGGACATCGGCGGCGGGCTGTCTGCCGGCGCGGACGATACGGCGTGGGTGCAGACCGCTTATCTGATCGCGGAGATCATCGTGATCCCCATGTCGGGATGGCTCTCGCGGGTAATGAGCACGCGCTGGCTGTTCGCGGCGTCGGCGGCCGGGTTTACCTTGACCAGCCTGTTGTGTGCCATGGCCTGGAACATCCAGAGCATGATCGCGTTTCGTGCCTTGCAGGGGTTCCTGGGAGGCTCGATGATCCCGTTGGTGTTCACCACCGCGTTCATGTACTTCAACGGCAAACAGCGGGTGATCGCCGCGTCCACCATCGGCGCCATCGCGTCCCTTGCGCCCACCCTGGGCCCCGCCGTGGGCGGCTGGATCACTGATATTTCTTCGTGGCACTGGCTGTTCTACATCAACCTGGTGCCTGGCCTGTTCGTGACATTAGCGGTGCCGATGCTGGTGAAAGTCGACCGCCCCAACCCATCGTTGCTCAAGGGCGCCGACTACATCGGCATGGGCCTGATGGCGGTGTTTCTCGGCTGCCTGGAATACACCCTCGAAGAAGGCCCGCGCTGGAACTGGTTCAGTGACAGCACCATCTCCACCACCGCCTGGATCGCCGCTATCAGTGGCGGACTGTTTATCTGGCGCTGCCTGGAAATCAAGGAACCGATTGTCGACCTGCGCGCCCTGCAGGACCGGAACTTCGCCCTGGGCTGCCTGTTTTCATTTATCACCGGCATCGGCATTTTCGCCACCATCTACCTCACGCCGCTGTTCCTCGGCCGAGTGCGCGGGTATGGCTCGCTGGATATCGGCCTGGCGGTGTTTTCCACGGGGGTGTTCCAGTTGCTGGCGATCCCGGTGTACGCGCTGCTGGCCAACCGCTTCGACCTGCGCTGGATCTTGATGTTTGGCTTGTCGCTGTTCGCCCTGTCGATGTGGGACTTCTCCCCCATCACCCACGACTGGGGTGCCAAGGAATTGCTGCTGCCCCAGGCCATACGCGGGTTTGCCCAACAAATGGCAGTGCCACCGGTGGTAACCCTGACCCTCGGCGCACTGGCCCCCGACCGGCTGAAACTCGCCTCCGGCCTGTTCAACCTGATGCGCAACCTCGGCGGCGCCATCGGCATCGCCGCCTGCGCCACGGTGCTCAACGACCGCACCAACCTGCACTTCCTGCGCCTGGCCGAGCACCTGAATATCCAGAACGAATCCATGAATGTCTGGCTTGACCAGCTTTCAGGCAATGCCCAACTGCTCGGGCAAAACAGCCTGGATGCCAACCAGTTTGCACTGCGTCAGCTATGGGCGCTGACGTGGCGTGAGGCGCAGACGCTGACCTATGCCGATTCGTTCCTGATGATCATGGCGTGCTTCGTCGTCGCCGTGTTACTGGTGCCGTTGATGCGCAAGGTACAACCGCCGAAACAGCCATCCGCGGATGCCCATTGAATTTTACCCACAACAGCCGCCACCCATTTTTACCCTAGCCGACCAGCGATATCGTTCCGGCATAAATGGAGAAATATCAATGAATCTAGTCGATGAAGTTGCACCCGGCCTATCCGGACTTGAGACCCTGCAAGCGCTGATTTCTGCCGGGGGACGGCCACCGATTGGCGAATCTCTGGACTTCACTTTTGTCGAAGCCGGTGACGGCTGGGCGGTCTTCACAGGCACGCCCGGCCTGCATGCCTACAACCCGATCGGCACGATCCACGGAGGGTATGCTGCAACGCTACTCGACTCCGCATGTGGGTGCGCCGTTCACTCCAAGCTTTCAGCAACCCAGGCCTACACAACCCTTGAACTGAAAGTTTCATATTTGCGCCCCATTACCACTGAGACAGGCCCGCTCCGGGCCGAGGGTCGTGTCATCTCGGTGGGTCGGCGCGCAGCGTTTGCCGAGGCGACATTGAAAGGTGCCGACGAGCGCATCTACGCAAGCGCGACCTCCACGTTGTTAGTGATGGAACGCCCACAAAGTACAGAACGTACACCATCATCACGGCGCAATTAATCTAATCGGGAAATCGGGGGTGAAATCCCCCCGGGCCGTAGTGCTGCCCTAAATTTCGCATGACGGCTTCGGGATATGGCTGGCGCCGCGCCGATTGAACCAGGACAGGTTCCACTGGCCCGGCATTCGCCATGGCTGCGAAGTGGAATTGGATACCGAGCAACACCACAACCCAAGGGAGAAACAACTCCCATGCCAGTGACTACGATACGTTTGCTTTCCAATGACATTGACTCACCTCATGCGATCTTCGTCATGGCCCCGTTAATCGGGGCCATGATTGGCTGTTGTCTTCGCCAGACTTGAGAGAAGGGCACGCTCACCCTGGCGAATTCATATCCCCCTCATTCAGGCAGGATGTGCGGGTATCGAGGGTTCCCGTGAAGTGTCTGGCTTGATCTTGAACCAAAGGGCATACATCGCTGGCAGGAACACCAGGGTCAGTACAGTCCCGGCGAACGTACCGCCAATCAGGGTGTAGGCAAGCGTTCCCCAGAACACCGAATGGGTCAGCGGAATGAACGCCAGCATGGCTGCCAGTGCGGTGAGAATCACCGGCCGTGCACGCTGCACAGTGGCTTCTACCACGGCGTCATAGGGGGACAGACCGGCCTGCTTATTGGAGTGAATCTGACCAATGAGGATCAAGGTGTTGCGCATGAGAATTCCAGACAGGGCAATCAGCCCTACCAACGCGTTGATCCCGAACGGTTGCTGGAACAGCAACAGAATGGGTACCACGCCAATCAGTCCCAGAGGTGCGGTAGCGAACACCATCATCATTGCCGACATCGAACGCACCTGAAGAATGATGGTGAGCAACGTCAGTGCGATCATGATGGGGAACAACGGCAGCAACGCCCTGTTAGCCTTCCCCGACTCCTCGATCGCCCCTGCCAACTCAATGCGATAACCCTTAGGCAACTGTTCAATAAGCGGTTGCAGTTGCTTCATCACGGCGCTGGAAACATCTGGAGGCTGAAGACCTTCAGCCACATCGCCACGTACAGTGATGGTTGGGGTTCGATCACGACGCCGCAGGATGGGCTCTTCCATTCGGATCTCCACTGTCCCGACTTGAGACAACGACACCCTTTGGCCCTGCGCTCCGGTCAAGGTGAAGGCGTCGATTTTCGAGGGGTCCAAACGCGTGTCACCCGCTGAGCGTGCAATCACCTGGACCGAGCGAATGTCCTCGCGCACCTGGGTCACTGGTGCTCCGGTCAGCAGAAACTGAAGCTGCTGAGCAACATCTGCGGAGGTCAAACCAAATGCCTGCAGACGATCCTGATTCAGTGCCAGGTGAAGTGCCGGGGCACGCTCGCCCATGTCCGTATTGACGGTTCTCATCATGGGGCTGGCTTTCATCACCTCGCGCACTTGGCCGGCGATATCGCGTAGCACTTTCAGGTCCGGCCCCATGACGCGGAAGGCCACCGGATAAGGCGAATAAGGACCAAACACCAACTGGGTCACACGTACGCGTGCTTGAGGAGCCAGGCCATCAGCAACGGCCTGCCTCAGCCGGATCTTGAGCGCCTCACGCTCTTCCTGATTTGCCGTTAGCACGACAATTTTGGCAAAGGAAGGATCGGGCAACTCTGGCGCCATCGCCAAATAGAACCGTGGGGCGCCCTGCCCAATGTAGGCGGTGACTATCCGTGCTTCAGGCTGTTTCGCAACCCACGCCTCGACTTCGGATGCCGCTGCATCAGTTTGCTCGATGGATGTGCCATAAGGCATCTGCACCTCAACGAGTACCTCGGGGCGGTCTGATGTTGGGAAAAATTGCTTCTTCACCACGCCCATGCCGAGAATAGCGACAATGAACAAACCAACCACTGAGATCGCTACGAGCCCTTTACGGCGAATCACCACACCCAGTACGCGCCTGAAACGCAAGTAATTGGGCGTCCCGTAAATCGCGGCATGGCCGCCTTCAGGCACCTTGATCTGCGGTAGCAGTTTCACCCCCAGGTAAGGTGTGAACACCACTGCCACCACCCAGGAAGTGATCAGCGCAATGCCGACAATCCAAAACATGTTGGCGGTGTACTCACCTGCGGTTGATTTGGCGAAACCGTTAGGCATAAAGCCGATTGCAGTGACCAACGTGCCTGACAACATAGGGGCGGCGGTGTGACTCCAAGCATAGGCGGAGGCTTTGATGCGGTCATACCCCTCCTCCATCTTCACCACCATCATTTCAATGGCAATGATCGCATCGTCCACCAGTAGCCCCAGTGCCAGAATCAGCGACCCTAGCGTTATGCGGTCAAAGTCCTTACCTGTTGCGGCCATGACAATGAAAACTGCCGCCAGGGTCAACGGCACCGCCGCAGCGACGACGATGCCGACACGCCACCCCATGCTGAGAAAACATACCAGCAGAACCACACCCAGCGCCGCGAAAAACTTGATCATGAATTCGGTGACCGATGCATCTATGTTCACCGCCTGATCGGTGACCTTGCTCAATGTCATACCTAGCGGCAGTTGCTCGTTGATCGACGTTGTCTCGGCTTCAAGCGCCTTACCCAAATCGAGACCGTTCCAGCCGTCGCGCATCACAATACCGAGCAGCAAAGCGGGCTCACCATTGTTGCGCACCATGAACGTGGAGGGCTCCTCGTAACCGCGCTTGACCTCGGCCACATCGGACAATTTGAGGGTTCTACCCTGCACGGCCAGCGGCGTGTCGCGAATCTTCTGGAGGTCATCAAACGCACCATCGAGCCGAATGAACACCTGTGGTCCCTTGGCCTCGACTGAACCGGCCGACGTCATCATGTTTTGCGCGTTCAACGCGCTAAATATGTCTCGGGCGGAAATGCCCAATGTCGCCAGACGCTCGTATGACAGCTCGACATAAATGCGCTCGGACTGCTCACCAATGATATTGACCTTTTTCACACCCGCCACGTGCAGCAGGCGCTGACGCAAGGACTCGGCCTCGCGAACCAGCAGTCGTTGTGGCTCGCCCTTCGCCTTGAGCGCATAAAGGGCAAAGGTGACATCGGCATATTCGTCGTTGACGATCGGGCCGATGACTCCAGGCGGCAAACCCGCCTCTTCATCACGGAGCTTCTTGCGAGCTTGGTAAAACTCCTCGGGAACAGCGGAAGGTGGCGTGCTATCGAGCAAATAGACGGTAGTGAGAGCCACTCCCGGACGTGTGAAGGTCTCGGTCCGGTCATACCAACGCAATTCCTGCATGCGTTTTTCCAGCTTTTCAATCACCTGATCCTGCATCTCCTGAGCCGTCGCACCAGGCCATACCGTTACCACCGTCATCTGTTTGATGGTGAAGGCAGGATCTTCCGCGCGCCCTAGCTTGAAGAACGCATACAGCCCGCCTATGGATATCAGCAGGATCAAGAACAGCGTGATCGAACGCTCACGCACGGCCAATGCGGACAGGTTGAACCCGCTCATCGGCGCACCTCAGCCACCGCTGCCTGAGCGTTGCCTGCCACCTGAGCCCTGACCTGCTCGCCCTCGCTTAAAAGGTGAACGCCCAACGCGACAATACGATCATTGACATTGAGATGACCTGTCACACGTGCAGTTTCAGCATCACTCAAACCGAGAAACGTTACAGGGCGCCAGGTCACCTGCTCAGGCTCCCGACTCACCACCCATACACCCGGACCTTTACCCGCGTCATAGAGAGAGGCGACTGGCACCTGGACTTCACTATTGATGGCTGTTGGCGTGCCGCCGATGGCAACCGAAATGGTCGCCCCCAGTGTGGCATTGGCAAGTGCGCCCTCCAGCACGTAACGCGCCTCAAATGTGCGGGTCAACCTGTCAGCCGAATCGGACAGTTGGCGCAGATGCGCCTTCCCTTCATGCTGGTCCAATCCATAAAGCTGCGCCGTCGCCGAAGAGCCCAGAGCAGGACGTAGCGTTTCAGGTAATTGAATAACGGCCTCACGTTGTCCGGAATGGGCAACACGCACTACCACCTGGCCTGCAACTACTACCTGCCCCGGCTCCGCTAAGGTGTCTACAACAACGCCGTCGGAGTCGGCCAGCAAGGTTGAATAACCGGTGGAGTTTTTCGCCACATCAGCCTGGGCTTTGGCGGCATTCAGTTGAGCTTTGGCCGAGTCGGCGGCTGCTTTGATTCCTGCGTAGGCCGAAGCAGATACAGCACCGACAGACACCAGATCACGGTAGCGCAACTCGTCATCAGAGGCCTGTCGGGATCGAGCCATTGCTGCGAGCACCGCTTCTTGCTGCGCCCGCGCTGTCAGCGTCAGATCGTTCGCATCAATGCGCATAAGCGGCTGTCCACGCTTGACGCTCTGGCCGGTGTCCACGAGGCGTTCCGTCACCTTTCCGGGCACTCGAAAACCAAGGTCACTCTGAACCCGAGCCGCTACGACGCCGGTGTATAGGCGAGCTTCAGGTACAGAAGGCTGAACCAGGCTGACGCGAACCAAAGGAGCCTGGAGACGAGGATCAGGAGGCTGTGCCTCGCTGCATGCAGCCAAGGCAAACGGCAATAGACCGATGAACATAAATGAAGTGGAACGGCGCTGGATCATAGAGACCTCTTGGAAGCGGATGCGCCATGCTCATCCAAGTGACCAAATAAGTCAACGGTCACGAAACATACAAATGAAAGCCGCCTGCTGATCAAGGGGAGATCAGCAGAGTCGGCCTTAAGTTACGGATACAAGGGAAGTGCGGAGGTGTACAGATCTGCCAGCCAGCGCTTTTTAAGGCATCAGGCTGCGCAGAATAAGGCTGGAAATGAGCCCAGGGGCCTCTTCAACGACGTCAAGGTTGTGCTGCAACAGCAAAGGGTTGATGTAGGGGCGTAGTGCGAGGTGAATCGACTCCACTGTCTCATCCAAAGGCGTCTTGCGCTCAAACTCTCCGAGTTCACGCCCCTCTCGTACAATTTGCAGTACGAAGTGTTTGATTCGCATGTCATAGACCTGCGAGCTGGGCCAGCGCTCCGACGCAGAGAACGCCGCGATGTCATACAGTTTTCGATCATTAAAAAACAGGTCAACCCCTTTGGTTATAAGGCTTTTGACCAATCGTCGAAATCGCTCCGTGGGTGAGATACCCACGGCATTGATAGCTTCCTCCACGGCCGCAATGATTTGCGACAGGCAATTGCTGCAAATGGCTTCACCAATCGCCTGCTTGGAGTCGAAGAACTTGTAGATATACGCCTTGGAAAAACCGATCGCTTTCGCGAGGTCGGAGACTGTTGTCTTGCTGTAACCGTATTGACTGAAATGTTCGTTGGCCGCCGCGACTATCTGGTCTCGGATTTCGTGTTCGGCAGGACCGCGAGTGCTGGACGAGGAAACGGATAATGGGTTCATGCGATTAGCTTACGCACCCGCAGGGCTGTTGACAACTTATGACCAAATCGTAATATGGTCACAAATCGATCATTTCAAAGGTGTCACATGCACCCTTTCCGTTTTGCCGTTTTGCTAAGTTTCGGTATGGTCACAGGCTGCTCGGTGGGCCCTGACTATTCGGAGCCCAAAGTAGAACTGCCCGCGCATTTTTCAGCGCATCCACCTACAACACGAACAGTTGACTCAACCTCCAGCGATCTTACCGTCTGGTGGAAGGCTTTCAATGACCCCGTTCTCAGCCAGTTAATCAATCGAGCCCTTGAACAGAACCTCGATTTAGCTCAGGCAACCGCCAGGATCGAACAGGCTCACGCGGGCTTGGGAGCAGTTAATGCCGCTCTTTTGCCGTCGGCCACCGTCAGTGGCCAAGCGGCTAGAGCGCGACAATCCTTGGAAACACCGTTGGGCCAAGTGCTGAATTCAGATCCATCCTATAACCGCTACGGTAGTGCTTATGAGGCGAATCTCAATGCTGGCTGGGAACTTGATGTGTTTGGAGGATTACGTCGAGGCAAAGAAGCAGCCGTGGCCGACTACCAGGCTTCCCAAGCAGCAGCAGTTGCCACACGGCTAGCAGTGGTAGCGCAGACTGCTGACCTTTACATCAGCATCCGCGGCCTGCAAGCACGCCTGGAAATTGCCCGAAAGCAAGTAGAGACGCGACAACACCTGCTCGCCACCATCGAACATCTCTACGCCAAAGGACTGGCTGCTGAACTGCAGCTGAATCAGACTCAAGGATCGTTGAACCAAGCGCAAGCAACGGTGCCAGTACTGCAGGCTGGCCTTGATTCGGCAATGAACGCTATGGATGTCATCTTGGGTAAGCCACCGGGTACTTATACTGCGCAGTTGGCTCAATCGACACACATCCCGGATGTACCACAATTCGCCAGCCTGGGCTCTCCAGCGGACCTCCTGCGCCGACGTCCAGATTTGATCGTCGCAGAGCGCCGGCTGGCGGCATCAAACGCTCGCATCGGCGAAGCCATTTCCGAGTACTACCCCAAGTTTTCCGTAGGCGCGCTGATAGGCAGCGCGACGTCGGTCTCCAGCGGAAATCTTTTCTCCAACGATGCCAGTCAGGCATCGGCGGTATTGGGACTACGCTGGAGGCTGTTCGACTTTGGCCGTATTAACGCTCAGATTGACTTGGCCAAGGGGCAAGAAGCTGAAGCGTTAGCCGCCTATCGCCAGTCAGTGCTACGGGCCTCCGAGGATGTCGAAACCGCTTTTTCCGCGCTGATCAACCGCGAGCAGCAGCTTAAACAGCTTGCGCAGGGTGAAATTGCTTTTACAAAAGCCCGAGACAGATCATTTACCGCCTATGAAAAAGGCGTGGTGAGCCTGATCGAAGTACTGGGTGCCGATGAGAACTTGTTAGCCGCATCTGATGGCAGAGCACAAGCCCAAACGGAATCGGCTCGAGCTGCGGTGGCCACATTCAAAGCATTGGGTGGCGGTTGGCAACACGAGTCACAAGACCCGCGATTTCTCTCGAGTGCCCAATAACAGTCGAATACCTCACGAAACGGTTCATCCCACTTTACGGCCTTAACTGGCCGTTTTTTTCTGGAGAAATGAACTCGGGGTCAAATGCAGATGTTCCTGAGGTACTGACGCAGTGGGAAGATGCTCATTCCCCTGCATGTCTGCTGGTGGACGGCAAGCCAGGTGCTCACCCAGAAGAATCAGCCTCGCCATCCATAGACCGGTAAAGAGCGTTCCCTTCTGGGTGAGCGCGGAAAAGATACTCCCGACTGACAATCATTATCAATAATTTCCGATTAGCCGCTGAGTGCGCAGGGGAAGCGGACCGTGGATTTGCAGTAGTCGCTGATGAAGTTACCTCCAGGGGTTCAGACCCAACCCTATCTCCCACTGCCCAGGGCGTGAACCTGCATAACCCTGGGAATCGGAACATCGAGGCCGTGCGATACACGCGGTCCTGAAGACAAAATGCATTAACCAACGTTGTACACTCATCGTGTGTAGCCGGAACCCAAGCGTAAAGCCATG
Organism: Pseudomonas sp. FG86; assembly: GCF_057808775.1. Lineage (NCBI taxonomy): Bacteria > Pseudomonadati > Pseudomonadota > Gammaproteobacteria > Pseudomonadales > Pseudomonadaceae > Pseudomonas > Pseudomonas sp. FG86. The sequence goes on from NZ_JBMDIS010000004.1 coordinate 188,395, forward strand.
ACGCCATTCCCTATGCCCCCTGGTTGATCGGCGGCGCTTTGTGCCGTCCGACGTGGTAAATCCTACTGATCGGAGCATCACCATGAACCCGAGTACAACCGCCCTTGTGTTGATTGAATTCCAGAATGACTTCACCACCCCGGGTGGGGTCTTCCACGACGCCGTCAAAGACGTCATGCATGCCACCGACATGCTTGCCAACACCGCCACCACGGTGCAACAAGCGCGCAAACTCGGCGTGAAGATCATCCACCTGCCCATCCAGTTTGCCGACGGTTATCCAGAGCTGACCCTGCGCTCCTACGGGATTCTCAAAGGCGTGGCAGATGGCAGCGCCTTCCGCGCCGGCAGCTGGGGCGCCGAAATCACCGATGCATTGACCCATGAATCAAGTGACATCGTGGTTGAGGGCAAGCGCGGGCTGGATGGTTTCGCCACCACGGGCCTGGACCTGGTGCTACGCAACAATGGCATCCAGCATCTGGTGGTGGCGGGGTTTCTCACCAACTGTTGCGTTGAAGGCACCGTTCGAAGCGGCTACGAGAAGGGCTATGAGGTGGTGACACTGACCGATTGCACAGCGACCTTCACCGATGAACAACAACACGCCGCCGAGCAATTTACCTTGCCGATGTTTTCGCAAACGCTGAAGCACACGCAGTTCCTGGCCGCGTTGAACGCCAAATAACCCAAAAATGCCCAGCGCGAAGGGTTGCCCGTCGTGATGCGGCGGGTAATCCGGCGAGCTTGGCAATCATTGGCAGGCCCGCATCGAACGACGCCGTTGCCGGTTCCGAGTGCAGAGGCGCTGGCCAGAAACAGGCCCACGCCCCCCGGCGTTCCCACTAAAACATCGGCGAGCTACTGACCACCCGCAACGCCAACCCTTCGTACGCATCCAGCGTAATGGTGAATTCACCCTCAGCGGTCAGGTCGCCCTCCACCCGCTCATTGATGATGTCCACCACCGGCCCCGGTGCAATGTTGGGCAGGTGCAGGGTTTCTGTGATCGGCGTATCGCCGAAGTTCAGCGCGGTGATTTGTATACCTTTGCCGGCCGGCAGTTCGTGGACCATGATCAGCAAGCCAGGGTGCTCGACATCCGGTACCAGGATCTGACGGCTGGCGGCGATGTCGTAGGCGCGGCGCACGGCGAGGATTTTTTGCAGTTGGGAGGCGAACGAGTCGGGGTCCTGCAACTGGCTGTTGAGGCTGCCATACAAGGTTTTCGAGCGGGGCATCTGCCCCGCCGAAAGCTCGGCCTCCGGGTTGAGGTCCACCAGGTCATAGGCACCTCGGTGAATCCAGCGGGTGTCGCCATCCTGCATCAGGTGCGCGACCTCATCGGCCGCGAGTGGCAAGGCCCCCACCAGGTCCCAGCCTGACAGGGCAAACACCCCCGGCTGCATGGCGTTGTACATCACCAGCAGCAGGTGGATCTGGCGAATCTGCGCGATATCGGCCGGCGTGATCGCGTCAAGATCGCGGATGCCCAGCGCCGCCGTGATGATACTGGCGGTGGTGCAGGACACGCCGTTGGTAACGAACTTGAGGTTGTACGGCGCATGCTCACCCGCCAGGCGCTCATACATCTGTTCGCGGATATGCTCGCGCAGGATATTGCCGGGAAAGGTCTGGCCCTGATAAAGAAAGCTGTCATGGGCGTGCAGGGTCCAGAAGTGCACCAACTCCAGGGTCAGTTCATCATGGTTTTGCAAGGCGTGGATCAGCGAGCCGGGGTCGATGCCAAGGTTGTGCATCTGGCGCAGCATCAGGCGCAAAAACTCGGTGTCCCCCATCAGCAAGGCATGCTGGTAGGCCGGCCGGGTGATGAAGTCGTAGGACAGGTCAGCACCGCCGTGGGACATGGAGGCGATATCGTCAACGGTGAGGTTCAACTCCTGGAAGCTGAACCCGCCGGCCTTGCGGATCGCGCCACCCAGCAACTGGTTGCCGGTGATCGACAGCGGATGGCTCTCCGACCAGGCGGTGCCATCGAGCTTGCGCTCCACACCGAGAAAGCCGTTGGCATCCAGGCGCAGGATTTTTGCGCCCATCACATCGATGGAATGCAACGCGTCGCCGATGATCATCTGCTGCGCCGCAAACGTAGGGTCGAGCCAGTTCAGCGAGGGCTGGCCTTCCTTGAAGTAATGCAGGTACACCCAGCGGCGCGGCTTGCCGTCCACCCCGATGACCACCGGCGTGGTGCTCCAGTCGGTTTCCTTCACGCCGGGCTCAAAGAAGATCACCCGCTGCAACTGGCCGACGATGTAATGCTTGTCACGCAGGGCGTCCACCTGGAGTGGGCTGAGGTTCTGCGCATCACGCCCCGCGGCGACGTCGGGCAGCAATGGCCAGTCTTCCTCGCGGATTTCGACCATGTGGTAGAGCCCTGGGTAATCCTCGTAGGCCATCTCGGCCAGACGAAAATCTGCGCCCTTGCCGGTGTGCGAGGGGATCACATCGTCGATGATCACCGCATTGTGCGCCGCCGCCATGCGCGTCAACGCCTGCAACTGCGCCTCGGTGCCCAGTTGCGGGTCGATGTCGAAACTGATGCGGTCGAAATTGCCGTCGATGGTCGGCGTGTGCGTGGTCCCGGACAAGCCGCCGGACTTTTTCAACGGACCGTTGTGAATGCCCTGGATGCCGATTTTCGACAATGCATGCCACAACGTCTCATCGCCTAGCGCCTCCAGCACCGTGCCGTCTTCGCGGGTGACAATCGACGCCGGATAGGCGGTGAACCACACCGACGACAAGGCGCACGCGTCACGCGGGCGGGTCTGTGCATACGGCTGTTGCCACAAGCGGCCCTGCCCCGAATAGAGCTTGGCCCGCTGGCGCGCCGCGTGGAGCATGGATTGCTGCACCAGCCAGTGCACATGAGTGTCGTCAGCCGCCGTCATAAGCCCAATACCTGTAGTCGTGAAAAAGTTACTCGTAAGCATAGGAGCCACGACGGGGGCTATTCGTTGCATTGCAGACCCGCAACTACTGCAATTGGCGATACTGCCTGGGCGTAAACCCGGTCGACGCCTTGAACTGGCGGGTGAACGCACTGTGGTCGGTGTAGCCGCAGTGCAGGGCCACCTCGGTGATCGGCATATCGGTGTGCAACAACCGATGGGCATGGTCCAGGCGCACTTTCTGGATCATCTGGCGCGGCGTCAGGTGGAATACGCGCTTGCAGTAGCGCTCCAACTGCGCCACGGAAATGCCGGCGATACGGGTCAATTCACCCAAGGTGACACGACGGTTGAAGTGCGCGCGAATGTGCTCGTCCACGGCGGCCAGGCGTTGGTACGCCGGGTGGGTTTCGCTGGCGGATTGCAGGTCGACCGAGATGCCGGCGAGGCCAATGATCTGGCCTTCATGGTTGTACAACGGCCATTTGTGGGTCAGGCACCAGCCCGGTTCGCGAGTGCCGTAGAGATGCAGTTCAAGCTGGTCCTCCAGCACAACCCCCTGCTCGAGCACGCGTCGATCCTGTTCGGTGTAGCCCGGCCCCAATTGCTCTGGGAACACTTCGGCGCTGGTCTTGCCCAGCAGCGGTTGCAACTGCTTGAGGCCGCAGCGCTGCACCAGGGTGCGGTTGGCAAGCACGTAACGGGCGTCGATATCCTTGATGAAGATCGCGGCATTGGGGATCACATCCAGCATCGGCAATAGCTGCGCCACACCGGCCAACACCTGCTCGATGCTGTGCGGACGGCTCGCCTCGCTGCCTTGGCACAGGGTCGAAAACGCGCGCTGCAACATGACTTCCGCACCCCATTCGTGAGCCTGAGACCGAGCAGATTGCCCCATGTCCGGCGCGCTGTCGAGCGTGGGAAATTGTGCCGAATTCGTCATTCCTCGGTGCGCAAAACATCAATCGTCGCGCGGTTGATGGGTTCAGGATAGCGCCACTGCATGCCTATCCAATAACTCACAAGAAGGCGCCGCCATGTCTGCTCAAGGCAAGTTCAAGAAACAACTTTCACTGATGGACCTGACCTTTATCGGGTTGGGCGCCATCTTCGGTTCGGGCTGGTTGTTTGCAGCCAGTCATGTCTCCGCGATCGCAGGGCCTGCCGGGATTATTTCCTGGTTGATCGGCGGCTTCGCCGTTCTGCTGCTGGGCATCGTGTACTGCGAACTCGGCGCGGCCCTGCCCCGTGCAGGCGGGGTGGTGCGTTACCCGGTGTACTCCCACGGCCCGCTGCTGGGCTACCTGATGGGCTTTATTACGCTGATCGCGTTTTCCAGCCTGGTGGCGATTGAAGTGGTTGCCTCGCGCCAATACGCGGCAGCCTGGTTTCCCGAGTTGACCAAGGTCGGTTCCAGCGACCCGACGCCCCTCGGCTGGCTGGTGCAATTTGCCCTGCTGTGCCTGTTCTTCATCCTCAACTACCGCAGCGTAAAGACCTTCGCCATCGCCAATAACCTGGTGAGCGTGTTCAAGTTCATCGTGCCACTGCTGGTGATCGGCGTGCTGTTCACCTTCTTCAAGCCAGCGAACTTCCAGATGCACGGGTTTGCGCCGTTCGGCCTGTCGGGCATCGAGATGGCGGTGTCGGCCGGTGGGGTGATCTTTGCGTACCTGGGGCTGACCCCCATCATCTCGGTGGCCAGCGAAGTGAAGAACCCGCAACGCACGATTCCAATCGCGTTGATCCTTTCGGTGCTGCTGTCGACCGCCATCTATGTGCTGCTGCAAACCGCGTTCCTCGGCGGCGTGCCCACACACATGCTCGCCGATGGCTGGGCCGGCATCAGCAAGGAACTGGCGCTGCCGTATCGCGATATCGCCCTGGCGCTGGGCGTGGGATGGCTGGCCTACCTGGTGGTGGCCGACGCGGTGATCTCCCCCAGCGGCTGCGGCAACATCTACATGAACGCCACGCCGCGGGTGGTGTACGGCTGGGCGCAGACCGGCACCTTTTTCAAGATCTTCACCCGGATCGATGAGAAGTCCGGCATCCCCCGCCCGGCGCTGTGGCTGACCTTTGGCTTGTCGGTGTTCTGGACCCTGCCGTTTCCGTCCTGGGAAGCGCTGATCAATGTGGTGTCCGCCGCGCTGATCCTTAGCTACGCCGTGGCACCCGTGACCGTCGCCGCGCTGCGCCGCAATGCGCCAGGCATGGCGCGTCCGTTCCGGGTCAAGGGCATGGCGGTGCTCGGTCCGCTGTCTTTCATCATCGCCGCGCTGATCGTGTACTGGTCGGGCTGGAGCACTGTGTCGTGGCTGCTCGGCCTGCAAATCCTGATGTTTGCGGTGTACCTGCTGTGCGCCCGCTGGGTGCCCACCGCGCATGTGAGCCTCAAGCAACAGGTGCGCTCGTCAGCCTGGCTGATCGGCTTTTACGCAGTGACGATCCTGCTGTCCAAACTCGGCAGCTTTGGCGGCCTGGGCGTAATCAGCCACCCGTTCGACACCGTCGTCGTCGCCGTCAGCGCCCTGGGCATCTATTACTGGGGGGCAGCCACCGGCGTGCCAGCCCACCTGGTGCGCCTGGAGCACGACGCCGATGAGAGCGAAACCGTCGACGATCCCCACGGCAGCGCCACGCCGTCCCCGGCTTATCCCTGAATGGAGCGCGTTATGAAACGACTGCATGTCATCGACTCCCACACCGGCGGTGAACCCACGCGCCTGGTGATGAGCGGTTTCCCGGCACTGGCTGGCGCCACCATCGCCGAGCAACTCAAGCACCTGCGCACCGAGCATGATCAATGGCGCCGCGCCTGCCTGCTGGAACCGCGTGGCAACGACGTACTGGTTGGCGCGCTGTACTGCGAGCCCGTCACGCCGGGCGCCACCTGCGGGGTGATCTTCTTCAACAACGCCGGCTACCTGGGCATGTGCGGCCACGGCACCATCGGCCTGGTCGCCTCGCTTCATCACCTGGGGCGCATCGCACCGGGTGTCCACACCATTGACACCCCCGTCGGCCCGGTGGCGGCCACCCTGCATGAAGACGGCGCCGTGACCCTGCGCAACGTGCCCGCCTACCGCTATCGCCAGCAGGTGCCGGTGGAGGTCCCCGGGCATGGGGTGGTGTATGGCGATATTGCCTGGGGCGGCAACTGGTTCTTCCTGGTGTCGGACCATGGCCAGTCACTGGAGATGGCCCACGTGGAAGCGCTCACTGACTACACCTGGACGATGCTCAAGGCCCTCGAAGCCCAAGGCATCCACGGTGAAGACGGCGCGCTGATCGACCATATCGAACTGTTCGCCGACGACGCCCACGCCGACAGCCGCAACTTCGTGATGTGCCCCGGCAAAGCCTACGACCGCTCCCCTTGCGGCACCGGCACCAGCGCCAAACTCGCGTGCCTGGCCGCCGACGGCAAGCTGCGCCCCGGCGAACCCTGGGTACAAGCCAGCATTACCGGCAGCCAATTCGAAGGCCACTTCGAATGGGACGGCGAGCGCGTGCGCCCGTTCATCACCGGCCGCGCCTACATGACCGCCGACAGCACCCTGCTGATCGACGAACAGGACCCTTTCGCCTGGGGCATCTGAGCCTGGGCCCCTTTTTACTGAACGCTGCAAGGAGCTAGAACCATGAGCGACAACATCTTCACCGGCTGCATTCCCGCCCTGATGACCCCGTGCACCGCCGCGCGCCAGCCGGACTTCGACGCCCTGGTGGCCAAGGGGCGTGAACTGATCGATATCGGCATGAGCGCAGTGGTGTACTGCGGCTCCATGGGTGACTGGCCGCTGCTTTCTGAAGCCCAGCGCCAGGAAGGCGTGGCGCGCCTGGTGGCTGCGGGCGTGCCGACGATCGTCGGCACCGGCGCGGTCAACAGCCGTGAAGCAGTGTCCCACGCGGCGCATGCGGCCAAGGTCGGCGCCCATGGCTTGATGGTGATTCCCCGCGTGCTGTCCCGTGGCGCTTCGGCCACCGCGCAAAAAGCCCACTTCGCCGCGATCCTCAACGCCGCGCCCACCTTGCCGGCGGTGATCTACAACAGCCCGTACTACGGCTTCGCCACCCGCGCCGACTTGTTCTTCGAGCTGCGCCGCCAACACCCGAACCTGATCGGCTTCAAGGAATTCGGCGGTGGCGCCGACCTGCGCTACGCGGCCGAAAACATCACCTCCCAGGACGACAACGTGACCCTGATGGTCGGTGTCGACACCCAGGTGGTGCACGGCTTCGTCAACTGCAACGCCACCGGCGCCATCACCGGTATCGGCAACGCCCTGCCACGGGAAGTGCTGCAACTGGTGGCCCTGAGCAAGCAGGCCGCCAAGGGCGATGCCAAGGCCCGTCGCCTGGCCCGTGAGCTGGAGAGCGCGCTGGCGGTGCTGTCGTCGTTCGACGAAGGCTGCGACCTGGTGCTGTACTACAAGCACCTGATGGTACTCAACGGCGACCAGGGCTACGCCTTGCACTTCAACGAAACCGATGCACTCAGCGATGCCCAGCGGCACTATGCCGAGAACCAGTACGCACTGTTCCGCCAGTGGTACGCCAACTGGTCGGCTGAACAGAACCTCGCATAACCCCGTGCGCCGCTGCGGTTCCTGCAGCGGCCAACCCTCTGTTTTCCAGGATGATCCCATGACTCTGACGGGCAAGATGCTGATAGGCCGGCAACCCCTTTGCGGCACGCGCGAGGCGATCCGGGCCATCAACCCCGCGACCCACACGCCAATGGAGCCCGCCTACGCCGGCGGTGAACGCCAACAGGTTGAGCAAGCCTGCGCCCTCGCCTGGGCCGCGTTCGACAGCTACCGCGAAACCACCCTGGCCGATCGCGCCACATTTCTCGACACCATCGCCGAGCACATCGAGGCCCTGGGGGATGAATTGATCGAACGCGCGAGCGCCGAAACCGGCCTGCCGCGCCCGCGCATCCAGGGCGAACGCGCGCGCACCTGCGGGCAACTGCGCACGTTTGCGCGCTGCGTCCGTGCCGGGGAATGGCTGGACGTACGCGTGGACACGGCACAGCCGGAGCGCCAGCCAATGGCCCGCCCCGACCTGCGTCAGCGCCACATCCCACTGGGCCCTGTCGCGGTGTTCGGCGCGAGCAATTTCCCCCTGGCCTTCTCTGTCGCGGGCGGCGACACCGCGTCGGCACTGGCCGCCGGTTGCCCGGTGATCGTCAAGGCCCATGGCGCCCACCCCGGCACCAGTGAGCTGGTCGGCCGCGCGATTGCCCAGGCCGTTAACGACTGCGGCCTGCCCGAGGGCGTGTTTTCCTTGCTGTACGGCTCCGGTCACGAGGTCGGGATCACGCTGGTGACCGACCCGCGCATCAAGGCCGTAGGCTTTACCGGTTCGCGCAGTGGCGGTATGGCGCTGACCCAGGCAGCGCAGGCACGGCCGGAACCGATTCCGGTGTATGCGGAAATGAGTTCGATCAACCCGGTGTACCTGTTTCCTGCCGCGCTGCAAGCCCGGGGCGAAGCCTTGGCACAGGGGTTTGTTGCGTCGCTGACCCAGGGAGCGGGCCAGTTTTGTACCAACCCCGGCCTGGTGATTGCGGTTCAAGGTGCCGCCCTGGACCGCTTCGTCAACCGGGTCAGCGAGCTACTGCCGCGCAGCCCGGCCCAGACCATGCTCACTGCGGGGATTTTCAGTGCCTATGCAGAGGGCGTCGAGGCATTGACCCGTCACGCCCGGCTCGTCGCGCAGGGCCAGGCGGCGCAAGGTCCGAATCAAGGCCAGGCCCATCTGTTCCTGGCCTCGGCCGACGCGTTCCTGGGCAACGCCCATTTGCAGGCCGAAGTCTTCGGCGCCACTTCGCTGGTGGTGGCGTGCGCCGATGAGGAGCAAGTACGCCGGGTATCCGAACACCTCGAAGGCCAACTCACCGCGACCCTGCACCTGGATGAAGACGACCTGGTGCCTGCACGCACGCTGCTGCCGGTATTGGAGCGCAAGGCCGGTCGCCTGCTGGTCAACGGCTGGCCGACGGGGGTCGAAGTGTGCGACGCCATGGTCCATGGCGGCCCCTTCCCCGCCACCTCGGACTCGCGCAGCACCTCGGTGGGCACAGCGGCAATCCTGCGATTCCTGCGCCCGGTGTGCTACCAGGATTTCCCGGACAGCTTGCTGCCGACCGCACTCCAGCACAGCAACCCGCTGCTGTTGCGGCGCCTGCTCGACGGCCAGAGAGAGGCGTAGACCATGGCCGATTCCAACCCAACGGATATCGCCATCGTCGGCGCCGGCATCATTGGCGTCGCCTGTGCCTTGCAGTTGGCGCGCCAGGGCCGCCAGGTGGTGGTGATCGACCCACAGGACCCCGGCATGGGGGCCTCCTATGGCAATGCCGGCCACCTGGCCACCGAACAAGTGTTCCCCATTGCCGACCTGTCGATCCTCAAGCGCCTGCCCGCCATGCTGCTGGACCCCATGGGCCCACTGCGCCTGGACTGGAAATACCTGCCCCGCGCCCTGCCCTGGTTCGCACGCCTGCTGTTGAACCTGCGCCCGGCCAGCTACCAGCGCACCGTGGCCGGTATTCGTGCGCTCAATGAAAGCAGCCTCGGCGCCTGGCAGCGCCTGCTCGACAGCATCGCGCAGCCGCAGTTACTGCGCCAGGACGGCTCGTTGCTGGTGTTCGAGCGGGCCGCTTCGCGCGCGACGCTCGAGGCGCTGCGCCAGCGCATGCAACAACAAGGCGTGCCCGTGGATGTGTGGTCAAGCGCCGATATACGCCGCGCCGCGCCACAGCTGAGCGAGCAGCTCCTGGGCGGGTTGTTTTTTCCGGCGACAGGGCACTTTCTCGACCCTTACCAGGTGGTCTGCGCATTAGTCAGCGCCGCCCAGGCCAGCGGCGTGCAGTTCCTCAAGCGGCGGGTGCTGGATGGACGGGTTGACGCCCAGGGCGTGTCGCTGAGCACCGACCAAGGCCCGTTGGCCGCGCGCCAGGTCTTGATCGCCTGCGGTGCCCACTCGGCAAAACTCACCGCCGCGCTGACCGGTAAAAAAGTCCCGCTGGACACCGAGCGTGGCTATCACCTGATGCTGCCCCAGGAACACGGGCGACTGCCATTCGCCGTCACCTCCCTGGAGCGCAAGTTCATCATGACCCCCATGGCTGGCGGCCTGCGCCTGGCCGGCACCGTCGAATTCGCCGGCCTCGAGCGCCCGGCCAACATGCAGCGCGCCTGGCAATTGCAACGGCTGAGCGAAGGCTTGTTTCGCCAGGCGTTGAACGCGCAGGACGCCACACCCTGGATGGGGTTCAGGCCATCGTTGCCGGATTCGCTGCCCGTGATTGACCGGGTGTGCGATGGCAAGGTGTTGTTGGCGTTTGGGCATCAGCATTTGGGGTTGACGCAGGCCGCGGTAACGGCGGAGTGGGTGGTGCGACTGGCTTCAGCGCCGGCGACACTCTCCGGCATGGACGCCTATCGACTGGATCGCTTTTGAGAACACTCGCCGGGGCAGACTTCTTCCCGGTTGACGTCGCCGCCCGACAGCACATCGCCTGCGTCAGGCTATTTGACCAAGCGTTTTTCCTTGGAGGGGCGGTATCCAAAATACGCGCTATAACACTTGCTGAAATGACTCGGCGACACAAACCCGCATGCCACCAGCACATCCACCTGGGACAGCTCGGTGTGCTGCAACAAACGCCGTGCCTCGGTCACGCGCAGTTCCATGTAATAGCGCTGCGGCGTGGTGCCCAGTTGCTCCTTGAACAGCCGTTCGAGCTGGCGACGGGAGCGGCCGACATAGACAGCGAGTTGGTCGAGCTCAAGGGGCTCTTCAAGGTTGGCGTCCATCAGCTTGACCACTTCGCGTAGCGGCGCACTGACGCAGACGTTTTCCGTCGGTTTGATGCGCCGGTAGCGCGATTCTTCAAACGCGAGGATGTCTTCGATACCTTCGACCAGGGCTTTGCCGTGCAGGCCCTTGATCCAGTCGAGGGCCATATGGAAGGCACCGGAGGGGCTGGAAGCGGTGAGGCGGTCGCGGTCGATGACGTAGGGTTCGCTGGTGACATGGGTGGCCTTGGACACTTCCGCAAGTGCCGGGCGATGTTCGGGGTGGGTCGCGCAACGATAGCCCTGCAACAGGCCGGCGCGGCCGAGGAACCAGGCGCCGTTCCACAACCCGGCGAGGCTGACACCCTGCTCGGCGGCGGTGCGCAGCAGGTGGATGAAATCGTCGTTGGCCTTGAGTTCGGTGCGCAAGCCACCGCAGATCACCAACAGATCCAGCGCCTGCAGCGCCGCGATATCAAGGCACGCGTCGGGGCGGATCACCAGACCCAGGTCACTGATGACTTCGCCCTCGTCGCAGCCAAAAGTGCGCGAGGCAAACAGTTCAGGGCGCAACAGGTTGGCGGTGACGAAGGTGTCGAGGGTCTGGGTAAATGCCGGCAAAGAGAAGTGTTCCAGCAGCAAGAAGCCGACGCGGGTGACCGACGCCGGCTGCTGGGAGGGATCATCGAGGTAGCGCAAGTTCTTGCCTTTCATGCCGCCGCTGAATTGACGTCTTTCCATCGAGGGTTGGCCCACTGTTATTGTTGATGCCGTGGGCGCCATCTTAGGGGCAAATGCGGCGGCTGTCTCAGTCGGTACGCTACGGCCGGCGCTGTACCAAGGTGCGCTGGGTCTCTGATCTTGTTAAAACCGGGCCCTTGGAAAGCCCGTGGCACAGCCTCACAAACGCATCTGATACGGTTTTTTCGTCGTCATCTGGGTCTGTATCGAAAACCGCCCGGGGCGGACAATGGCACACATCCCGACACTTCTGTCGCTCCCCTTCCCTTCGGAGGCCTTATGACCAAGATGGCACTTTTCCTGTTCGGCTTTTTGGTACTGACCATCGGCATCGGCCTGTTGGCGACCATTTCGCCGGTCTGATCAACTTGCAAACAGCATCGGATACAGCGATAGCACCAACAAGCCCGCCATCGACAGGTTGAACAACCGCAACCAGCGTGGCTCGCGCAACACATTGCGCAGGCCCGTGCCGCAGCCCACCCACACGCACACACTGGGCAGGTTGACCACGGCAAAGACCAGCGCAATCACCAGCACGTTGGTGACATAGCCCTCGACCGGCGTGTAGGTGGTGATGGCTCCCAGCGCCATGATCCACGCCTTGGGATTGACCCACTGGAACGCCGCCGCCCCCAGGAAGGTCATGGGCGTGCCGTGCTCATCGCTGCTTTCGGACATGCCGCCCGCGGTCGCGATCTTCCACGCCAGGTACAGCAGGTACGCCGCGCCCACATAGCGCAACAGCGTGTAGGCCCAAGGGAATAGCTTGAACACCTCGCCCAGGCCCAGGCCGACCGAAATCACCAGCAGCATGAAGCCGATACTGATCCCCAGCGCATGGGGCATCGAGCGACGAAAGCCGAAGTTGACGCCCGAGGCGAGCAACATGGTGTTATTCGGACCGGGCGTGATCGAAGAAACGAAGGCAAACAGCACAAAGGCCGATAACAGGCTGGTCGACATGAACATGATGGGCATCCAAACGGGCGGTATGCCTGCGACGATAATGGGTTGTGGGGCCCGTTGCCCCGTACAGCCAGGGGTAGATCGAGGCGTACAATTTGATGGCAGCGCTTTCACAAACCTTTCACAGGCAAGCGTCTAAGTTGAACCCAGCTCCTAGTGAACATCCCCTTTAGCCCGCTCTCCCCATCGCGGGCTTTTCTTTGCCTTGGATTTGGCCGATGCAAAAAAAAAGAGGCAAGCCCTTGGCTTGCCTCCCTTGCCTGCTATCAGCGCAAGCCAGGACCACCAGGCCCGCCAGGACCATGGCCACCGCCATGACCGCCGCCACCGCCCGGAGGCATGAACATCCAGCAACCGGACAAGGTCGACAGCAGCGCGATAACCACAACTGCCTTGGTTAGATAACTTAACTTCATGACCACACTCTCTTACTTGACGAGATTAACTTCTCGCACGGTATGACAGCGCAAAACAAAGTGCGTCACGACTATCGTGTAACCTGATGGTAGGGTTTGTAAGGTGGGCGGTACACACTGCCCACCCACAGCTTGAGTGTCGCTGTATGCGTCACTGGGTAAGAACATGCCTGGAATTCGAGGAACTTGAACAGCACCGACCGGAGAATTAAATGGAAGAACTGATACAGGGGCTCGACGGGCCCAGGACTGCTCAGCAAGAACTGTTTTACGACCTGGAAGATGCGGCAGCGGTGATTGGATGGTCAGTGGTTGAACTGACAGCGATAGCCGCAAGCGGCAAAACCCCGGCTGAGACGCAAGCGCTGATGAGAATATGCGCGCTGCTGGCGGCTCAGCAGGAAAAGCTCAGTGTGTACGCGGATGAAGTAAAAGACCAATGCATCCTCAGGCCCGACGCCTGACTGGGATGCGAGTGCAACTGGGCAGTGCCTGGAGGGGCATGCACCCTTCACTTGTCCAGATTCAATAGTTCGTGCATCCGCTCCCCTATCATCCCCCGCAACCAGGCTGCATGAAACTCCATTTCTTCCAGAGAACTACCTTCAGCCAATCGATATTCGGACACATTGCCCTTCGGTCCCTGGCATACGACGCTGAAATGGCCATGGCGATCAAACATGGCGACCACGTAAGGGCAGATATAAATGATGTCGCTGAATGGCACGCGCACTTCGATGGGTTTACGGACGCGATGGGTGACAGTGAGTGTAAGGAGCTGCTGGTTTTCGTCGAACGTAAAGGCCTGCACTCGAGGCGCGGAGGAAGCCCAGGCAAGCATCACCCCCATGAGCACCGCTGTGCCAAGCAGGGGCAGGATAAGCCACGACTCCGTAAAGCTCGTCCCATGGCTGGGCGGCACACCTTGCATGGCTTCGAGGCCGAGAATAACCAACATCACCAGCCCGTAGCCCGGCAACAGCAAAAGCAACCCCACGAAGAAACCAAAAAGGCCCAGACCAGTGCTGCCAACGACCGGTATATTCGGGCCGTAATGCCAGATAGGTGGATGGGCGGCGGGGGTTTTAGTGCCTGGTGCGGCTAAAGGCGTTGCGACGAGGTGAGGCGGGCTTTGACGATTCATCCAGCAGGCTCCAGGAATGCAGCACAGACGTTATCACTGCTGACCCTTGAAAAGGGCGGCGCCACGAAATCGTCAGTGAAAACGTCGCTGATCGATGAACAAGGCAAAACGGCGCTAAGGAAGCAGCTTAAACGTGAACACGTTGTACCTTTTTTGCCACGTTAGAGCCGTGGTCGGCCGCTTTGCCGTCGAGCTGCAATCAACTACTGAATGTATGTTCGCATGCGTTGCATTTGTAATTGTCCAAGATGTATTCATCTACGGCTTTCCCTGCCACTGCTCCCGCCGTAGCACCGACTGCCAAGCCACCTAAAAAACCGATTACACCGCCAACGAGCGTCCCAACCCCAGGAAACAGGGCGCTGCCTATCGCAGCACCAGCAGCGGCGCCTTCACCCCCGCCTGCTACTGCTCCTATCCCACCGGCTACGGCTCCAACGCCTCCTGCGACTTTCGTCCCGATATTTCTTTTCTGTGTTTTATCAGAACCACAACTTGGGCATGTGACTGGCATGTGACTTCCTTGGCGATTTAGTTTTTCGTTGGTTGCGAATTTTTAACGGACGAACAGTTCGAGGTGCAGATAAGTGAACGCCAGATGACGCCGATCGAACCGCAGCGTGGTGACCCAAGAATGAAGATCAGGTCTTCAGTGTTCGGTCCCATCTCTCGACATCATCCCAAGTGATCGGCTGATGATTTTCTCTTGCTCACCAGCGACATAGGCTACTATTTCGCCATCATGGTGTCCACGGATCGCGCTTGGCCGAATCTGTTGAAACAGTCGGTTTTTCAGAACACGGTGGAATGGGGCGATCAAAGCGCCTCTTCCGTACGTTTCCACGTGAAATCTCAGCCTAAAGGCGCTGCCAATATTCAAGATTTCAATCTTCGATGCATGCTTTGATGCCTCAAAAACTGCCGCCGAGGTTTTCAACAGAATCGACCGTTGGCGGACGCCTACGCTCCTCAGCCTTGAGCACAATCTCACGTCCAATCGAAGAGAATCCGCCCATATGGCGTATCGTTTTTGCCGACAAAAAAGTGTGGCCGCCGAAGCGATCCAAAAAATTGCGGACGCGATTGCCAAATCGCGGCCAATAAAAAACCCCGTAGACGCTAATCTACGGGGTTTCTAAGAGTGGAGGCCGAGGTCGGAATCGAACCGGCGTAGGCGGATTTGCAATCCGCTGCATAACCATTTTGCTACTCGGCCTCAAACGATCAATGCCGTTGTTGCTGACATTCACCGCATAAAAACATGAGTGGGCTATAAAACCCTGCCTCTACTCTAATTCATTGAATACATTGAAGTTTTTAACGCTTCATTGCGTTCGATGGGCGCCATTATGTACTCATTTGCTTATGCCTGCAACCCCTTGATTTCAAAAAATATTCTGCCCAGTCATCAAGGGGTTGCGTGTGCGCCCTACTCCTTGATGACCTGTTCCCGGTACTGCGGGTCGGCCTTTATTTGCGCTTCGGTGAATGGCAGCGGGCGGAGTTTTTTCTCGGAGAATGCTTGGGTCTGGTCCTTGGCATAGTTGGACGCGGGGTTGCTGGACTGGGAGAACGCGAGCACGCCCAATGCGTTCGGCCCCTGGTCGTCGAAGCTGACGATTTGCAGGTAACTGCTGCCGCTGACCACTTCACGTTTGCCATCGGCCCTTGGCACGGTTTGCATGGCGTTATAGATGCCGAGCGCTTGCGGGCCGCCGTGGATGGGGGTTTGCCCGGAGACTTGGATATCGCCCCAGCGGCTGTTGGCGCTGAGACCGAGCCTGGCGACTTCAGCAGCAGAGGCCAGCATGGCTTCGCGCAAGGCCTTGGCAACGTCGGGGCGATCGATGGCGAGGCCACGGGGGGTGGTCAATGGTTCGGCCGGGTCGAAGGCCACACGCCAGGCATCGGGGGTTTGTTGCAGGTGCTCCGCCAGGTTGATGAAGTGCACCAGGCCCAGGCCGCTGTCGAGGTTGGCGTGCCGGTCCCAGTGTTTGAGGCTGGTACACAGCGGTTGCAACGCGACAGCATCGCTGCCCAGTTGCGTGGCGCAGTATTCCAGCAGGTCGGGCATGATTTGACCCGCCACATACACTTCGTTGTCCATGACCATGTTGTGCAGGTCCGCAACCGTGATCGGCCGTTGCTCCAGGGATTGCAGGCGCTGCACGGCGAAGCGCGCGCGCGGGCCGAGGCCGATGTGGTCCTGGCTGATCACTGGAGAGAAGCCGGTCAAGGGCGCCTTGGGGTTGGCCATCCAGGCCGAGTCGTTGGCGTGTTGCACGTAGTCGGTGCGCTCCAGTTGCGGCAGTTGGGCGGCGGCGAAAATGCCCGGTTGCGCGGCATGCGGGTCGATGTCCCAGGCGCAGGCGCTGCGGGCGCCGTCGAGGATGATAAATTGCAGGCCGGCCCGCGGATCGCTGCATTGGGCAAGTTTGGCGGCGCTGACGTTGGGCACCACCGACAGGTTCATGTACAGGCTCTGGCCCTGATCATCGGCGGCCACGGTGTTGACCCACGGGATGCCTTGCAGGGTGTGCACCGAGGTTTGCAGTGCCTTGAGGCTGGGGGCGCGGTTCATCGCGTACCACTGTTGCAGCACGCGGTCATTGCCCAGGTTGGCGTCGCGCAGGCTGAAGGCGTGCTGGCTGTCCCAATCCAGCTTGCCGGGCCATTGCACCACGGGGCCGAAGCTCGAACTGTAGACCGTACGGGACAAGGCCTTGAGGCTGCCGTCGGCCTGTTTGACTTGCACCGTCACCGAGGTTTTCGCCAGGGGGATGGATTGACCGTCCAGCAGGTAGCGCGTGGAATCCTTGGGGTCGAGGGTCAGTCGGTACAGGGTGAAGTGTTTGGACGTGTCGACCGTATGGGTCCAGGCCACATGCTGGTTGAAACCGATGTTGATCACCGGCAGACCCGGCAGCGCCGCGCCCATCACATCCAGTTGGCCGGGGATGGTCAGGTGCATCTGGTAAAAACGCATGCCGCCCACCCAGGGGAAATGCGGGTTGGCCAGCAGCATGCCACGACCATTGAATGAACGATCACGGCCCACCGCGACGGCGTTGCTGCCGCGATCGAGACTGAAGCGCTGCTGCTGGGCCGCCGCCAGTTCAAACGCCTTTGCGCGACGCTGCACGCTGGCGGTGGCCTGAGGTGGCGCCGCACCAACCAGGGCTTCGGCGAATTGGCCAACGCCGCCTTCGACCAGCAGCCTACGGGTCAGCTTCACCAGATCTTCCACCACCAGCGGCCGCACCCACCCGGCCTGGCATGGCGCCGGGGCGCCCTGCTCTTTGAGATAGCGGTTGTAGCCGGCCACATAACCTTCGATACGTTGGCGGATCGCCGGGCTCTGCGCGTTCCAGAAGGCGGCTACAGCCTCGGGGGTATTCAGCCAGGTGAAGAACACATCGCTGGCGAGGTTGTTGCGCTCCTCCAGGGTCGCCTGTTCCGGGCCGAAGAACCGCGCGCGCTGGCCATTGACGGTGACCACTTCATTGGCCAGCAGGCACAGGTTGTCCTGGGCGTAGGCGTAACCGATGCCAAACCCCAGGCCGCGCTCATCGCTGGCGCGGATGTGCGGCACGCCGAAGCTGGTGCGCCGGATATCGGCGGACGCCTGCGCCACCTGCTCGCGCGCCGATGCAGCCAGGCTCAAGCCCAGCATCAGTCCCGCCACGCACATCCTGGACAACCGGTTGGAAATAATCACACAGACTCCACAGTCAAATTGAACACCCTTGCCTGGGGTCATTCCCCCACCGTAAGGACGCAACAGACCGCGAATAATTTAGCGACGAAGTCCGTTCATTGAACGCGACTGCGTTGTGACAAAACCGATACCGACAAATTTTCTACATGCGGCACTTCATGATTTCGCTCACTCGTTCGTCTTATTGAATAAGAGCGCCATCATTTTCCTGATCAGGCTCTGATAAGGAGTTTTTTGCATGTACAACTCGCAACTGCCCACGGACGGACACTCAACGACCGCCGATGCCACGTTTGGCAGCGGCGTACAAGCCTTCGGCAAAGCGCCAGAGCAGCAAGGCAACCAACGAATTCGGCATTTGCTCAAGTGTTTCGGCTTGCGCACCAGCCTGATCCGGCTGAAGGTCATCGACGCCCTGCTCACGGCCGCCGACCACCAGCGCACCCTTGGGGTACGCGGCGTGCACAGCCACTTGTTGGAACTGGGCATCCCTTTGTCGTTCCTCAGCGTGCGTGAGGTACTCAAGCGCCTGTGCAGCGAGGGCGTGATCACCCTCAATGCCGATAAAAGCTACAGCCTCCATGAAGAGGCTGCCAAAGTGCTCGAAGGCCGCGCCTGACTCGACGACGTCAATCAGAAGTTAGGCTTGACCTTACGACGCATCACGCCATTGATCACCACCACGGTGACCGCCACCGCAATGGCGATGTACTGGAAGGTTTTTTCGCTGATAACCCCAGTGTTCTGCAGGTAGGACAGGCCAAACATCGTCCCCAGTACCACCAGGGAGATCAGGATTGAATATTTCAAGCGTTGCTTTTGGGTCATGACGGGTTCCTGAACCTTGAGAATGTATCCACTTTGTATCGCCGAACATGCCAGGCACATACCCGATGACGGGGATGGAATGGGGTCGGCAGGGTCTCATGTTACAGGCGATGAAAAGCTTTGGCTTGTTCGATGCTTTTATTGAGCCGGCCTGATGTCACCCCGTGAGAACCCTGGAGGATTTTGAAATGTTCCGTCGAATCACCTGGCTGATTCCCCTGCTGATCATGCTGAGCATGAGCGGCTGCATCATATTCCCCCACGGCGGCGGCTGGCATGACCACCGCTATGAAGGTGGCGGGCCGGGTTACTACCATCGCTGAGGGGCAGGTTCCCGCCTATCCGTTTCTGCGGTAACGGCGGCTGGTCAGCCATGGATGCATCAACTGACACTCCCTCATCGGGGGCAAGCCCCCTCCCACATTTTCAACCGAGTACACCAGGCATAACTCCGGTCGGCGCCAGGGCAGCCAAAGCCAGAGCAAAGGCAGACTCAGGTCGACCTGATGTATGCAGATCCAAATGTGGGAGGGGCTTGCCCCCTCCCACACTTAACCGGAACACCAGGCACAACTCTGGTCGGCTCCAAGGCAGCCAAAGCCAGAGCAAAGGCAGACTCAGGTCGACCTGATGTATGCAGATCCAAATGTGGGAGGGGGCTTGCCCCCTCCCACACTTAACCGGAACACCAGGCACAACTCCGGTCGGCGCCAGGGCAGCCAAAGCCAGAGCAAAGGCAGACTCAGGTCGACCTGATATATGCAGATCCAAATGTGGGAGGGGGCTTGCCCCCGATAGCAGTGGGTCAGCCACAGACGCATCAACTGACACACACCCGCTGGGATTTTTTCAAAAGTTAACCAACACGAAGCCTTACACAACGCGGCATCTCCAGACGGAACCCCTGCGGGTGTTTTTTGCACCCAAAAGGGGCGTCTGGGGAACAGGGAACCTCCTACTGGCAGACGCTTACTCTCAGCACGTCTGAAAAGGTACCCACCGATGACAAGTCTTTCCTCCACGCCCTTACCGCACCTTCCGCCTCAACAGCCTCCCATCCTAATCGACACACCCACGCCCCCCCTCCCGGGCAACCAGAACCCCACCACCGACACCGAACAGCCCGATTCAGCCCAAACAAACCGCCCAACACGCTCAACTACCGGCACCGCCAGTGGCAGCTTGGAGCAAACGCTGGCAGACAAGCAGAATCTGCGCACCCTGGGGCAAAAACTCAACGATACGGCCCAGCGCCTGGGTGTAAACGCCACGCCGCAGGAGATCCTGGCCGCGCTGAAGTCGACCCCCATGGATGTGCAAGCCGCCGCGTCCTATCCCGTCACCCCCGGCCATGCCACGACAATCGAGGCCTTCATCAAGTCCAAAGGCCTGGCTATACCGATCAGTCATTTCACCTTGACCGCCCTGGCTGACGCCGTGCTCAGCAAGGCTGCGGAACACCCCGTGCGCCTGGGTGATCTGGGCGGTGCCCTGTCCTGGCCCCTGCCGCTGAGTGTCGCGGAGCAACGCACATTGCTCGGTGCCGTCACGCAATATGCCATGCGCCATCCCAACCCACCGCAGATGGGGACAAGCCTGGGTATGCTGGAGTATCTCAACAGCAATCAACCACTCACCGGCGAAGCCTCACGTGATCCGCTACAGGCGCTGGGAACCCTGCTCGGCACCGACCGCGCACAAGCGCTGGGGCAAGCCATGCAGACGCGATTGAACGGTATTGCGACTGACGCCAGCGTCAATGACTACACACTGGCCGCGCTCAATCTCATATTCGACCCACAGTCCATCAGCACACCCCATCGAAACACCGTTGCCGGGTTTGATCTGGCACAAGCGGATCATTGGGGCAAACCCGTATCAGCGATATTCCCGGCCCTGAGCAAGCACTTGAGTGAGCAAGGCCGCGCCACACCCGAAATGGCCAACGTAGGCGCCTACCTGATGCTGGCCCGCAAGGCGCCCGAATTGCTGATCAAGGACATCCCCAACAGCGTGACCTATGGCAGCCCCGCCTGGGTCAACCTGTCGATCGCCGCAGCAACGTTAGAAGCCCATATACCGGGCAAAGTGCACAACATGACCTTTGCCCAAATCATGAATGAGGCCGACATCGCCGGCCAGCAAGATTTGGCCATTACCCAGCAGGCACAACGCGCCGCCCTGCGGGTGTGGGGCGTGGTGAGCGGCGCACTCTCCCAGCAAGAAGCTGATCGCTACAGCCCGGCCGACATCGAGAAGGCCAGGCATGCATTCAATCACCAGGCGAATGAACGAGTGGAGGCGTCCAGCCAGATCCAGGCTGAAATTCCCAGCCGCAAAGACATCGCCCTGGCCAAACTTAAAGAGCGCTTCGGCCCGGATGTGCCCTTTGAAGAAAAACGCCTGAGCATCAAGAGTACCAAGCAACCCTCCGTGCAGCCGCTCTACGACCCCAATCGTGCGCCCGCAGGCTTGCACTCTTTGCTGGATATCGCCATGAGTGGGTTGCACCAGTACCAATGGGAAACCACAGACCCGCGCATCCTCAGCGCCATGCAAGACAAGTCCCTCAAGTTCGACGTCAACAGCGTCTTCAATGATCAATTCACCAAGGCGATCGGCTCAAGAAAAGAGGGCATTACCACGGCAGTCAAACACATGATTGCCCAATTGCCCCTGGCCGACAGGCAAAACCTGGAATATGGGGAACTTGAGTTCTACAAGAACGATACCTACATGCTCGGTCTAGGATTTACCGGAAGAACCCTTCACAGCAAAAACGACAATTTGCTGCTTAAAGCCAAAGGGCTAAGCGGCGAGACGGTGTATGAGATCGACCTGAAGCAAGGGAGCGTGACCCAGGTGCCTGCCACCGTTCTGACCAATCAGCGCGAGCGTAACGCCAACCGGGTCTACCCGATTGAGCGGTTCACGCCAACCACCTCGCCTGAGGCCGACTTCGCCCAGGACAAGACCGTCAGTTCTCCTCCGCCCACGCCTTCGAGCTACACAAGTGCCCGGACACAGTCCATTGCCGATGCCTTTGTCGAACACCTTGATATTGCCGGCAAAGACGTGGTCCGGCAGGCCAGGGGGGCTACCAGCTACGATCAACAGATGGACACGGAGTGGAAACTGGTCAGCTTTTTCCTGGACCTGATTCCGCTCAGGTCGGCCATTGTCAACTTTCAAAACGGTGACTACCTGGATGGCGCGATAGACCTGGGCATGGATATCTTTGGTTTCGTCACTGCCGGCCTCGGGGCGGCAGCGAAAGTGGCAAGAGCCGGAAGCTCGGCCGTCAGTGTGGTGAGCAAGGCCCTGCGGGTGGCAAAAATACTCGGGACCACCGTCATCGGAGAACTCAACCCCTTGAGTGGTGTAGGCGATCTGGTTCAAGGCGGTGCGAGGCTGATCGGCAATGGGATTGAACAGGTCAAGCGCTTAGGCCGTAATCACGACCTGTTGAAAGTCACCAGTGCAGAATATGGGCCCATTACGCAAGGCACCTTCAAGGCTGCAGACCAAACCGTCGAGGGAAGCACCATCCTGTTTGACGGCCAACGGTATGCCTATGATCCCGTCAAGGGCAAACCTTACGGGGCGCCGATCGAGGCATTCAACCCGCTGGACGGGATGATGCCGCCCGCCCCCAATATAAACGCATCCCGCAATCTCCCCGCATCCGCACACAATAACCGGCATAACCCGCTTAGCTCGAGCAACCGCCCGGCCCGTCCGCAGGCACCGGCGAATGGCCAGGTGCAAGCGGTCCCGAACGGCATCCAAAAGACCGACCATTTACCTCAGGGGGAGTACGTCACCAGCATCAAAGGCGCGAGAAGCGATGCACACTTCACCCCGAGCAGGAAGGCGGCAACCCGGCAAAAGTTCGGGCAAGAAATGAATGACTTTTATCGGCGGATGGCAAACGGCGGCCTTCCGGCTCGCCCCACCCTCCCCGTGATCCCTGGTCAAGTCACACCCAAAACGCTGATCGAACAGGCCCTGGATGCATCCGATGGCGTGGTCTTTGGTGACATCCATAAAGAAATGGCCAGTTTCCAGACGCTGTTCGATAACGTAGACACCTTCAAGCAAAAAGGGGTCAAGAAACTGTATATCGAAGCCACGTTCTATGACGCACAGATGAAAGTCATTGACGACGGCATCGGTTTTCTCGGCAACGGCAAGACACCACGGCTATCGCCCTCATTCGATGAGTTGGTCAAAAAATTCAATGATGAAGGGATAGAGATCGTGCCCCTCGACCATCCTTATCTCACCCGGCACAAAGATGAGCCCGCGCAGTTCCAAGCAATCAATCAGGCGCAGCAAAATGAGCCAAGGCTCAGGGAATTCAATTACTACGCCGCACAGACCATTCGCCAGAACCCTCCGGGTGAAAAGTGGATTGCGTTGATGGGCAATGCCCATATGAAGACATCCCAAGGAGTCCCGGGCGTGGCGGAGCTGACAGGCGGCATTGGGGTGGGCGTTTTCACAAGGACAGACCCGGGATTGAGCGTCGGAATGAGGAAGACCAAAAACCTCCCGGATCCGGCAAAGGCCATAGGTCCTCACGACGTACCGGGTGACCTGCACATTTTCCACAAGGTCTGAGTCCAACCTACCCCCTGAACCCAGCCTGCTCATACGCGATGACAAAACGCCCGGCCGGAGGCCGGGCTTTTGTTCAGGGCCTGTCACCCGCCATGCACCCATCGCTGATGCAACCATCGCGCAAACGCATCCAGCGCAAAGCCCAGCAGCCCGATCAGCAGCACCATCGCCATCAGTTCCGAATAAGCCAGGCGGTCCCGCGTGTCGAGGATGTAATACCCCAGCCCGGCACTGACCCCAAGCATCTCGCACGGCACCAGCACGATCCACAAAATGCCGATGGCCAGGCGCACGCCGGTCAACACATGCCCCACCACGCCTGGAATGATCACCCGACGCAGCGTCTCCCAGCGCGTGGCACTCAGGCTCTGGCTCAACTGCAACCAGCGTGGGTCCAGTTGGCGCACCCCGGCAGCGGTGTTGAGCATGATCGGCCACACCGCGGCAAACGCCAGCAGGAAGTAGATCGGCTGGTCCCCGACGCCCATCAGCATCACCACGATCGGCATCCACGACAGGGGCGAGATCATCCGCAGGAACTGAAAGGCCGGCGTGGTCGCAGCCTCCAGGTTGCGCGAACTGCCCACCAGCAACCCCAGCGGTACGCCCACCAGCAAGGCAAGAAACAGCCCGACCACAATGCGCTTGAGGCTCACCGCAATGTGCAAGTACAGCTCGCCGCGCCCCAGCAACTCCCACAGGCTGCTGAACGTGGCCGCCAGCGAAAAGCGCGCCGACAAGCCGTCGGCAGCGCCAAACACCTTCACGCCCAGCCACCAGAGCAACAGCAACCCGGCCAAGCCTCCCAACCCGAGCAACCAGCCCGGCCACGCCACGGTTTTACCTCGGTTCAAGCGCCGATCTCCTCGTGCCGCTCAAAGCCCTCCGGCAAGCCAAAGGTCTTCATGCCACCCACAGCCTCGATGGCGTTGCGCACAAAGCGGTCATCCACGAGGTCCTTGGCGACGAAGGCCGGGTCGAGATCGGCGAGGAATTTCTTGTCGCCTTCGATCAAGGTGTCTTTCAGGCGCCGTACCAGTTCCTCGGTGTAGCTGGGGAAGGGATAGGGCTGGAAGTCGATGCGATGTTCGTCCCAGTTGGCATGCTGGATCGCACCCTCTGCCAGGTACGCAGCGCGGTCGCTGGCCGCCGGTGCCAGGACCTTGCTCAAGACCGGTTCGGCATGCGGCGTGTAGCGGTTCGGGCCATCCTTGGACAACAGCTTCACCGCTTCTTCGCGGTGGTCGCGGGTCCAGACCTGGGCCTTGACGATGGCATTCACCACCTTCTGCGACCACTCCGGGCGGTTGACCAGGTCATGCTCATGCATGAACACCACGCAGCACGCATGGTTGCGCCACACATCGCCGGTAAAACGCTGCACGCGACCGACCTTGAGGTTTTCCGCCAGGGCATTGAACGGCTCGGCGACGATGTAGCCGTCGATGCGCTTGCTGGCCAATGCCGGCGGCATGTCCGAGGGCGGCAGCACGATCAGGTTCACCTCATTGGCCGCAATCGCGCCACCAGCCGCACGGGCAACGGGGGTAAGGCCGTTATCGCGGAACAGTTGCTGCACCACCACGTTATGGATCGAATACCAGAACGGAATCGCCACCGACTTACCGCCCAGTTGCTTGACGTCAGTGATGCCCGGCGCCACGGTCAGCCCGGAACCGCCGACGTGGTTCCACGCCACGACCTTGGCCGGGACCTGGCTGCCATAGCGTGCCCACACGGTCATCGGCGACAGCAGGTGAATCACGTTGACCTGGCCCGAGATAAACGCCTCGATCACCTGGGCCCAACTGCGTAGCAGCACCGGGCGCTCGGCCTTGATGCCCTCGGCCTCGAACAGGCCATTGTTATGCGCCACCAGCAATGGCGTGGCGTCGGTGATCGGCAAATAACCGATGCGTACCGGTGCATCCGGTTCATTGGCCGCGCGTGCCTGCAGGCTGCTCAACAGCGGCAAGGCACCGGCGGCGCTGAGCACCGCAGAGAGTTTGAGAAAATCACGGCGCGAGTGGGTCAGGTCATCCAGACACATGGCTAGGCTCCAGCAGGTCAAGGGGGTTGGGTTGAGGGCGGCTCGCCTGCCGTAGGGTTTTAAGAATCTCGATGCGCAGCGCGCCAATCGCTTCTACCTGTTCCTCGCGGGGTTGCGGCAGGTCGATCCGCCATTCGCCCAGCGTGCGCGCCGGGCGGTTACCCAGTAGCAGGATGCGGTCGGACAGCAGCAAGGCTTCGTCGATGTCGTGGGTGATCAACACCGCCGCCGAACCCTGTTCGCGATTGACCTTGAGCAACAGGTGCTGCATGTCGGCACGGGTCACTTCGTCCAAGGCACCAAAGGGTTCATCGAGCAGCAGTACTTGCGGCTGGCGCGCCAGGCAGCGGGCCAACGCCGTGCGCTGGGCCATGCCACCGGACAACTGCGCCGGGAACTGCTGGCGCGCATGCTCCAGGCCCACGGCCGCGATGGCATGGTCAACGCGCTGGCGCCGCTCCTCGGGGCTCAGGTGCGGCTGACGGGCGAAGTCCAGGCCAAACGCCACATTCTTTTCCAGGCTCAGCCACGGCAACAGGCTTGGGTCCTGGAACGCCACCGCCACACGCGGGTGCGGGCCGCTCAATGGCTCGCCCAGTACCTGTACGCCGCCGCCCTGAGGCGCCTGCAAGCCGGCGAGCACCCGCAACAGGCTGGATTTGCCCACACCGCTGGGGCCGAGGATCGATACCACTTCGCCGGGCTGCAACTGCAGGTCGAAGCCTTGCAGCACCGGGCCGCTGGCGTACCCCAGGGCAATGCCCCGGGCCGTCAGAACCGCCTGGCTCATAGCGCGGCCTGGCGTTGCAGTTCGGTGCGCAGTTGCACCAGGCTGGGCGTCACAATCGGCACAAAGGCCGACTCACGCCAGCGCCGGGCAAAACCACTGCCGTGCGCGGTGAGGTAGGCCTTGCCGCCACTGGCCTGCAGCTCAAGTTGCACGGCGCTCGCGGCGGTTTCCGCGAGGGCGATGCGCAGCTTGAACAATGGCACCGGTTCGGCGGCGAAACGTCCGGCCAGCAACCCTTTCTTGAGTTCGGTGACCAGGTGATCGAGGGTCACGCGCAACGCCTCCAACTCTTCACGCAACACGGTGCGGGACGCGCCCAGATGATAGGCCACTTCCGCCAACGAGCGACGCGCCAGGCCAATCGACATGCCGCATTGCAGGCCAAGAAACGCCGGGCGCACCGCCGGCAGGAACTGGCGTGCATCCTCATGCAGCAACCAGTCGCGACTCAGTTCCACACCTTCCAGCCCCAGGGCGGCCGTGTTGCTGGATTGCAAGCCGAGCAAATCAAGGTCGTGTGAGCGCTGCAAGCCCGCCACTGAGTCCGGGATCGCCAGGATAAACGGCGCACCACCGTCGGCATGTTCAATCGCGGCGGCGGCGACGAAGCCGTTCTTGCGCAAGTTGGTCACCCAGTGCAGGCGACCGTTCAGGGTCCAACCGTCGTCGCTCGGCTCGCCGCTGATCTGCAAGGTCTCGATACCCGAGAGGAACTTCATTGCATTCGACAGCCCCGTTGCCCCGGCCAGCTTGCCGCTGAGCAGGTCCGGCAACAACTGCTCACGCAGCCGCTCGTTGGGGCTGTGCAACAGATACTCGATAAACGAACGCTGCCCCCAGCACACAAAGGCTGCCGCCAGGGAATGGCTGGCAACATTCGCGATGGCGTCCACCGCCCCTCCCACATCGCCGCCGAGGCCACCGAGGTGCTTGGGTACGCCGATTCGCAACACGTTGGCGTCTGCCAACCGCGGCAGCACTTCCTGTGGGTCGCAACTGCCCACATCCAGGGCCTGCGCTTGAACATCGAGCCAACGGCTCAAGATTGGGTCAAGCATTCATGTTTCTCCTTGTTAAAGCAGATGACCATCACCGACGCGTGCGCGCCTTCAACTGGCTGGTTGTTCCCAACGGTACTGCGCCAGCTCCGGGTTCAGCGGGGTACGGGCAAACACATTAGCGAAGTTGCACAGAGTGGCCAGGCTGACCCCCAATATAACCTCCAGCGCCTGGCCTTCGGAGTAGCCGGCGGCCCGGAACGCCTCGTAGCCGGCATCGCTCACATCGCCTCGGGTAGCGATCACTTCGCGAGTGAACGCGGCGAGCGTCTCATAACGAGCATCGGGCAGTTCGCCACGCTGGCGCAGGGCTTCGATCACGGCTTCGGGCAGCTTGGCTTTGTTGCGCGCCACGGCGGTGTGGCCGGCCACGCAGAAATCGCAACCGTGGGTGGTCGCGGCAATCAGTTGCACCACTTCGCGATCGGCCAGACTCAGCTCGGCCTTGGCGTTCAGGCCGGAAACGGTGATGTAGGTCTCCAACGCGGCCGGCGCATTGGCCAGCACGGCCAACAGGTTGGGGATGAAACCCGAGCCTTTCAGCGCATTTTCCAGGAAGGGTTTGGCCGCTGGCGGAGCGGTTTCGAGGGTGAGCAGCGGTACGCGGGACATGGTGCGGTCTCCTTATTGGTTCGTGTACCAAGTCTGTTGGTTATAAAAAAACGCCTCAATAGGCTAAAGTAGCGATTACTTGCTCTTGAGTCTTTCCATTAGATGAATTCGTCCGGTGCACTTGTCGATTGGTTATTAGACAGCCTTGAACTCGAGACCAGCTTGTTTCATGTCGGGCGTTACTGCGGTGACTGGCACGCCAGCACCCACGGCCTGGCACGGGCCAGTTTCCACCTGCTCGTGCAGGGCCAATGCTGGCTGCATATCGACGGCGAGCCCAGCCCCCAGCACCTGAACAATGGCGACGCGGTGTTTCTGTTGCGTGACCTTGAGTACCGACTGTCCGGCGAAGCCACGGCGGCGGGTGCGCAGGAATGCCCGCGTCGCCCGATGGTGCCACTGGACAGCGCGGCCACCGACGGCGTGGGGCTGGTCTGCGGGTTCTTTCACTTCCAATCCGGCTTGTCCGCAATGATTGTCGACAGCCTGCCCGCGTGGATCATCCTGCGTGCCGGCGACCCGTCATTGACCGCCGCGCGCAACCTGTTCGAGCTGATCCTGCAAGAGTGCGAACGCACTCCGGCGCCCTCGTCCACCCTGCTCGAACGTCTGTGCCACCTGCTGTTCCTGTATGTACTGCGCCAACAAGTGATCGGCAACACCGACTTGGGCGGGCTCGCCGCGCTGGGCCGGCAGCCGGCATTTGCGCACCTGCTGGAACAATTGATCGCCCGGCCGGCGGAGCCCTGGACCCTGGAAAGCATGGCCGCCTGCACCGGCCTGTCGCGCTCGGCGTTTTTCAAGCGCTTCAATGAGCTGTGCGGGCAATCGCCAGGGCAAGTGCTACTGATGATGCGCATGCGCCATGCCTGCCAGCTGTTCAAAAACGACCAGACCGTGGCCGATGTTGCGCTGGAGGTGGGGTATCAGTCGGTGGCCGCGTTTACGCGGGCGTTCCACAAGGTCATTGGCCAGCAGCCGGGGGCCTATCGCAAGGGCCAGGCGCCAGGCGTGAAGCGCTAAGCCCACGCATCGTAATAAAGGGGACGGTTTTTCAGGCGCCCGCCCCTAACGCTGTAACCCACTGCCGGGCCGCGCGCACAGTTCCACCAGCCAATCGACAAACACCCGCACCCGCCGTGATAACTGGCGGTGCGGCGGGTACAGCGCCGTCAGGGCCATTTTCGGGACTGGCAAGTGTGGCAGCACTTCCACCAGCGTCCCCCGGGCCAGTTGCTGCATCGCATGATAATGGGGGGCCTGGATCAACCCGTATCCGGCTTCGCAAGCAGAGAAATAGCCGTCTGAACTGTTCACCGCGACAGTCTTGGCCAGGTTGACGCTCCGCAACTCGTTCGCTAATGCGAATTCCAGCCCGAAGCGTTTGCCGCTGGCGCTGGACACATACTCAACCATCTGATGCCGGGCCAGGTCGTCCAGGGTTTGGGGCACCCCCATACGCTCCAGGTACCCGGGGCTGGCCAAGGTCAGTTGGTCCATCATTGCCAGCGGCCTGGCCACCAGTGATTCGTCCAGGGCCGGGCCACCGCGCAGCACGCAATCCACACCTTCGCGTATCAGGTCCACCGGGCGGTCATTAAGGCTGATCTCCAGTTCAATCTGCGGGTAACGCGAGGTGAACGTCGGCAACGCGGGGATCACGATAAGGCGCCCGATACCCGACGGCATATCAATGCTCAGGGTGCCGCGCGGGTTCTGGCTGCGGGTAGAAAACACCGCTTCGGTTTCCTCCAGGTCTGTCAGCAATTGCACGCAACGCTGGTAATACGCCGTGCCATCCAGGGTCGGACTGACCTGACGCGTCGTGCGCTGCAACAACTGCACGCCCAGGTGCGCTTCCAGTTGCTTGATCAGGATCGTCACCGACGCGCGTGGCAGTTGCAGGCTGTCGGCCGCCTTGGCGAACCCGCCCAACTCGACAATCCGGGTAAACACGCGCATTGCGTTGAAACGGTCCAAATCTCGCCACCTCTATGGATTATTTAGATTTTACGAATAGTGATAGTGCTTTTAGCCGGTTTATCCCGGTTTTGTCGAGGGTAACAATAGGCGCCTACCTCAACAGGAGCTGCACCCATGCACACTCGTCAACTCGGTAAAAACGGCCCACGTGTTTCCGCCATCGGCCTCGGCTGCATGGGCATGACCGACTTCTACACCCCCGACACCGATACCACCGAGGCCACGGCCACCCTGCATCGCGCGCTGGAACTGGGGGTCAACTTCCTCGACACCGCCGACATGTACGGCCCGCACACCAATGAACAACTGATCGGCCAGGCGATTGCCGGCAAACGCGAGCAAGTGTTCCTGGCGAGCAAATTCGGCATCGTGCGCGACCCGGCGAACCCGGCGCGGCGCGGCGTCAATGGGCGCCCCGAGTACATCCGCGAGGCCATCGACGGCACGTTGCGGCGGCTGGGCATAGAAACACTGGACCTGTATTACCAGCACCGCATTGACCCTGAGGTCGCCATCGAAGAAACCGTCGGCGCCATGGCCGAGCTGGTCAAGCAAGGCAAGGTGCGTTACCTGGGCCTGAGCGAAGCGTCCGCCGCCACCTTGGAACGCGCCCACAAGGTGCACCCGATCAGCGCGCTGCAAAGCGAATATTCCTTGTGGAGCCGCGACCAGGAAGACAACGGCTGCCTGGCCGCCTGCCAACGCCTGGGCATTGCCTTCGTGCCCTACAGTCCGTTGGGCCGGGGCTTTCTCACCGGCGCCCTGCAAAGCCCGGACGATTTCGGCGCCGATGACTATCGCCGTCTCAGCCCACGTTTCCAGGGCGATAACTTTGCGAAAAACCTGCAACTGGTGAAACAGGTGCAACGCCTGGCGGCTGACAAAGGCGTCACCGCCGGGCAATTGGCCTTGGCCTGGGTGCTTGCGCAAGGTGACTTCATCGTCCCAATCCCCGGGACCAAGCAGCGCAGGTACCTGGAACAGAACGTAGCGGCTGTATCGATCGCCCTCACCCCGGCCGAACTGGCGGCGTTGGACGCCATCTTCCCTGCCGACGCCACAGCTGGCCTGCGCTACCCCAAGGAAGTCATGGCAATGCTGGATATCTGACGAGCCCTGCCAGGGAGCCCCTTTATCAAGGGGCTCCCACTTCCTTGCACCATCGTACCTAAAGCTATTGCGCGCCAAGCCGATAGCCCTACGAAGCTCTAACAAAGCCGCGTCGACAATAAACGCTTCGTAAGGACGACCCCCATGCCCCCACTGCGCTCCATCCAAGCTCGCTACACCGTGTTCCTGGTGCTGTTCGTCCTGATGCTATTGGTGTTGACCGTCGTGGGCATCGGCCAATTGGTCGCGCCCACCCTGCGCCAGACTGAAGAGCAGGTCGTACTCAATCGCATCGCCGAGGTTGCGGTACAGATCCAGGGCGAGTTGAACAAAGTCCAGGCCCAGCAACGCACCATCACCCAAACCATCCCCCTGCTCGACAGCGATGCCATCGACAAGGTCCTGCCAGGCCTGGTGGACCAGTATGGCGAGCTGAAAGTGTTCGGCGGTGGTATCTGGCCGCTGCCCAACCAGCGCACGCCCGGGCGCAACAAGCACAGCACCTTCTGGCACCGTGATGCGTCGGGCAAGCTGGCCGTGAACACCTTCTGGAACAGCGACCCGGCGCCCAACTACTACGACCAGAGCTGGTACAAGGGCGGCCTCGCCGCGCCACGCGGGCAATGTGCTTGGGCCGCGGCCTACAAGGACGACGCCAGCCAGGAGCCGCGCACCAACTGCGCCATGGCCATCCAGCGTGATGGCGCGGCGTATGGCGTTGCCACTATCGACGTGACCCTGGGTTTCTTCAACGACCTGGTGGCGAGCAAGGAAAAAGACATCGGCGGGCAAATGCTGATCGTCGAAGGCGACGGCAAGATCATCAGCAACAGCACACGTATCAACAGCCCGGTGGTGCTGAAGAACATCAGCGAACTGAGCGGCACCTCGGCGTTCGCCGCCATGATCAGCAAAGCCCTTGGCCAGCGTGACCAGAAGTTGCAACGCAGCGAGTTCGACAACCAGGGCGTGGCCAGCACCTTCTACATGCGCCCGATCGAAGGCACGCCATGGTTCCTCGCGACCGCCCTGCCCACCTCGCTGATCACCGCCCAGCGCGATGATGTGCTCGGCACCCTGGCGCTGCTGCAAATTCCCATGGTACTGCTGCTGGTGCTGCTGGCGGCCTATGCGATTCGCCAGTTGGTCCAGCGCATGAAAACGCTGAAAACCAACATCGACGCACTCTCCGCCGGCGACGCCGACCTCACGCGACGTATCACCATCCGCGCCGAAGACGAACTCGGCGCCATCGGCCACTCGGTCAACCGCTTTATCGTCTACCTGCAAAACATGATCGGCGAAGTGACCCAGGCTACCGGGGCCATGTCGTCTGGCCTGGCGCAATTGCAGCACACCTCGGCGCAGACCAACAGTATCCTGGTGCGGCATGCCTCGGAGACCGACCAGACCGTCACCGCGATCACCGAAATGAGCTCCACCGCCGACACGGTGGCGCACAACGCCGCCGAAACCGCTGCATTCACCCAGCGCGCCAATGAGCACGCCGACCGCTCCCGTGTGGTCGTGGGTGAAGCCTCTACCAGCGTCAGTGCGTTGATCGGTGAAGTCGCCAGTGCCACCCACACCGTGGAAAACATGCGCCAGGACGCCGCGCGCATCACTGAAACCCTCGGGGTCATTGGCGCGATTGCCGGCCAGACCAACCTGTTGGCACTCAACGCGGCGATCGAAGCCGCACGTGCCGGCGAGCAAGGCCGT
Source organism: Pseudomonas sp. FG86 (assembly GCF_057808775.1). NCBI lineage: Bacteria > Pseudomonadati > Pseudomonadota > Gammaproteobacteria > Pseudomonadales > Pseudomonadaceae > Pseudomonas > Pseudomonas sp. FG86. The sequence goes on from NZ_JBMDIS010000004.1 coordinate 220,888, forward strand.
GGGTTTGCGGTGGTGGCGGACGAAGTGCGTGCGCTGGCGGCGCGGACCCAGGCCAGCACCTCGCAGATCAATGAAATGCTCGCGCGCCTGACCACGGGCGTGAGTTCGTCCGTGGCGGCCATGGAAAACACCCAGGCCAGCTGCCAGTCGGCGGCGGACGCTACCGCACGGGTGAACAGCGGCCTGGATGAGATGGCTGGCTCGGTCAGCCATATCAACAACCTCAGTACCCAGATCGCCACGGCTGCCGAGCAACAGAGCGCGGTGACCGAAGAGATCAACCGCAGCATGGTGCAGATCCGACATATGGTCGAAGAGCTGGTACAAAGCGGCCATGCCACTGAAACCAATACACAAAGCCTGCTGGATGCGAACGGTCGGGTGATTGCGTTGATGAGCCGATTCAAGGTGCGCTGATAAATGGATGAAACACTCCCGTGCAATGCGCGGGAGTGGACTATTCTGACAGCTCACGGTGCATAGTTTCGCCACACAGGAGGTGTGCCATGCGCGCTGAGCAGTCGATTCGCCTGGAGCGGATCAGTCAGGAACGTTTTATCCAGGCCCCTATCGACGCCGTCTATGACTATGTGACCCAACCGGATCGCTGGCACGAATGGCACCCCACCTCCCTTGGTGCCGAGACCGGCACCAGCGGCTCACTCCCCGCCGGCGCGCGTTTCACCGAGGTCATCGACCTGCTGGGTGTACGGGTTCCCATGAGTTATCGCGTGCAGATCGCGCACAAGCCAGGGGAGTTCAAGACCGTGTTCACCTCCCTGGCTGTCGACGGCTCCCTACACTACGTCTTGCAACCCTATAACGGCGGCACGCTGTTCAAGCGCGTGTTGACCTATGAGACGGAGTTGCAACTGGCGAGCTTGCATGAACGCATGATCGAGCTGTCCACGATCGCGCTGGACCAGCTCAAGCACCGGCTGGAAAATCCCGACTTCGTATAATTTTGAAACATTACCACTGGCGTCGCGCACCGGCGGCGCTGGCTTGCCCGCGATGACGTGGTCATGATCGCCACCATCCCAATGGCCACCTCCTGCTGACGAGACCTTCCATGAAAACCCCTTTGCGCCTGGCCCTGCTGTCAGCCCTGCTCACCACCGCCCTGGCCCAAGCCGCCGACTTGATACCCATCGACGTACACCGCGACGCTAATTGCGGCTGCTGCAAAAAATGGATCAGCCACCTGGAAAGCAACGGTTTCAAGGTCAATGACCACGTCGAAACCAACATGAGCGCGGTCAAGCAACGCCTGGGCGTCGCCCCGCGCCTGGGTTCCTGCCATACCGCGGTCATCGACGGCAAATTCGTCGAGGGTCATGTCCCCGCCGAACAGGTGTTGGCGTTGCGCAAGCGCGACGACCTGCTGGGGATCGCCGCACCGGGCATGCCCATGGGGTCGCCGGGGATGGAAGTGGACGGTCAAGCCGAGGCCTATCAGGTCATTGGCCTGACGCGTGACGGCCAGGATGTTGTGGTCGCCGAGTATCCGGCGCACTGATCGGTGTTGGTCGGTTACCTCGGGCTGTTCGTCGCGGCCTTTGGTGCCGCGACACTGCTGCCGCTGCAATCGGAAGCCGTACTGGTGGGCTTGCTGCTCAGCGGCCAGTACAGCTTGTGGTGGTTGCTGGGCATCGCCACCTTGGGCAACGTGCTGGGGTCGCTGGTCAATTGGCTGTTGGGCCGCTGGGTGGATCACTTCAAGGCGCGACGCTGGTTCCCGGTGAGTGCCCGGCAACTGGACAAGGCCCGCGGCCATTACGCGCGTTGGGGGCACTGGACGTTGTTGCTCAGTTGGGTGCCGATCATAGGCGACCCCCTGACGTTGGTGGCCGGGGTGATGCGCGAACCCCTGTGGCGCTTCTTGCTTATGGTCTCTATCGCCAAAACAGCGCGCTATGGCCTCGTAGCCTATCTGACGGGGCCTTGGACATAGTCATCTGTCGGCGCTGACCGGTAGGCCAATCTGTACCAGTTGGCGCAACGATTCATTCAACTCCGGCGTAGAACCCTCAACAATCCGCGGCTCCACGACGTAATAGAGGTACGGTTTGTACCCGTCGAATCGTTCAAGGTCCTGGCGGTAGATCAACCGCTGCACGGGGGCGCCTTCTGGCCACGAGTCGCCGACCAGCTTCGACTCGCTGAACACCACCACATCATTCAATCCACGGACATAGCGCATGATCAGGGTCAATTTATCCTGCGCTTGACGCCATGGGTAATAGGGAATGC